>JAJYZM010000049.1 GCA_021799935.1 bacterium
TGCGCTAGGTGATATCATATTTATTTTTTTGATAACAAATGGCCTAACCTGCTCGGTTATGGATATAGCCTCTTTTTCATCCTCGATAGAAGCCTCATTTGAAGCCGGATATCTTGATTTTACAGCGTAATCGGTTAGTCTATCAGCCTCAATTTTATAAAGACTAATAAAATCATTATCTATTCCTTTGCATATTTCAATTAATTTTGCTATATCGTGTGTGTGATGTTTGCGGTGACTATCATCGATTTCTATATTATTAGCAACTAAATACGCCTTAAGGTATTTTTCGACAGCCTGCTGCATATTGTAACATACTATATTCTTAAAATTTTCAGAATTATTCCGAAATAAAGTTAAACCTGCGTTAAAATTCTCGTCTCCTAATTTGATCCATTCTTTTACAGTTTTTTCATTCATACGGCAACCCCATATTTAAGCGCATAATAAGTAATATTGCCAACATTATTATCTTTCTTAATCTCACCCGATGAACTAATTATTATGTCATTATCAATTTTTAATTTCGCCATTTTCCTTCTAATCTTTAAAAGCATATTGCTTTCATCTTTATGGGATGCACCTTGTTCTAAAACCACAAAAAAATCATAATCGCTATTTTCATTATAATCTCCTTTTGCCCTAGAACCGAATAAAATTATCCTCTCAACCTGATAACCGGCTTTCTCTACTTCAGAAGTTATTATCTTTTTAGCTATTTCTATGTTTTTGTCTAATATATCCATAATAAGATAATTATAACATATTTTATTTTTTATCCTTTTTGATTTGAGGATATTTCATCGCTCCCTATATATTATATCTCAAATATACAGCAACATGGAATTTTTGCCTTTTTGCCGAGAAAAAACCGCCGTATTTGCGTTTTAAGGCCGGTTAAATATCATTTAGGTAGTTTCCTATTAACCAGTTAGAAACTCCGTTTCATTTTTTATCGTGGTGCGTTTTTGTGCGTGTGATGGACATTCAGACCATAAAATTAAAATGTCGGTTTGAATAATTTAAAAATCGATACCCGGATCCGGGACATTCTTAAATCGTCGGATGCCTGGTTAAGCCAGTCTTCCAATGAATAATTTTCAGCATTATAATATCTAACCATTTAAAAGCCTTCCTTATTTGCATATCTTAATATGTGTCCGACAAAGTTTATGGCGGTATTATAGTTTTTTAAGCCGGAAACGATAAGTTCCACGTCTAAGATTTCGCCTTTATAATAACGCTTCTCGGCAATTTTATCAAGTATGCCATTCCAGATAAAATATTTTTCGTCAATAGAAATATCCTCGTTTACAACCACAACGAAATCAAAATCGCTATCCCATTTGTAATCATTCCTGTTTCTGGAACCGAACAAGATAACTTTATTAAGGATATATTTTCTATTGTTCTGAAAATAGGCCAAGATAGAGTTTAAAATTTGATTAACGGCCGCTTCATTATCTTCCTTCGAAACTATCTTATAACATATATGGCGAAGACTAATCCTTTTTTCCGTTACATCGACGCTTTTATTTAATATGTTCATAATAATTTAATATAGCATATTCATACGGCAATCCCATCTTTATTTACGTAATAAGAAAGAAATCCCGTATCTTTTTTTTGATGTTCATAAAGACCTGCGGATTTTATTACCACGTCGGCTCCGATTCCATTGCGCCTCATTTCTTTACGAATATTCATTTGCGCTTTTTTCCAGTCGTCTTTCAAAAGCTCTCTGTCCACCACGGCGAAGAAATCCCAATCGCTATACTCCTTATAATCGCCTCTCGCCCTGGAGCCGAATAAAATTATCCTATCAACATGGTAGCCGGCTTTCTCAATTTCCGAAGTTATTATTTTCTTAGACGTCTCTATTAGGTTTTTATCTAATATATCCATGATAAGTCAATTATAGCATATTTTATTGATGCAGCATCGCCATAATCAAAAATTTTATAAAGAACGGTTTCTTTTAATTGCCTTAGTTAAATACCTTTGTTTCCACACCGTAAAGATGCTCAAGGTCGCTGTCGAGTATAACCTTCTTGCCGCGTGTAAGATAGATTTTGTTTTCTATGAGTCCGGTCGGAATTATTGAATTTGGCATTATATCCCCGTTCTATTTTGCGGTATATCTACATCCGCCGGTTGGATTTTAACATTACGGTTTCGGCTGACGCGGTTTGTTCCGGAGGATTTTTTTCTCCGGCCGCCGGATCGTTTTTATCGTCGTGCCGGCCGTACCATTCTTCAGGGTTAACGTCGAACTCCACAACCGTTTTAACTGTTCCCGTTATATCGTCGCAGCCTCCCTCATATCCGGACGCTACTATTCTCATCTCCGGCGGATATTTCTTAAGCTCTTCGATTAGTTCATAGACAGTCATGGCGGTACCCCGTTTTTTTTATTTCTTTTTCTTCTTTACCGTATGTTTTACTTTTATAACGGCAAGGTTTAGTTCAAGAGTCGTCTCGCTGCCGGTCGTCTCAAGAGCTCCGTCGAGGATATCTCCCAGGACGTCGGCCGCTTTTTCCATAATTGTTTTCTGTTCGGCTTTATCAGCGGTCGGTAATTTTGACATACTTCTTGATAGATCCCTCATTTTGGCATATGTTTCTATAATGTCTAATGTGGTCCGGACCGCCTTAGGACTTTTTATTATCGTGGCAAGCATATATAGGCCTTTTTCGGTGAAGGCGGTCGGAAGGTGCGGCGAAAACTTAACTTTTTCGAGGTGGTGGAAATTTTCCACAACCTCGTTTTTTTCTTTCCCGGTTAATTCAAAGATATAACCCTCCGGGAATTTATCCGGATTGTTTTTGACCGCTTTATTGATATCTCTTGTCTCAACTCCATATAGGGCGGCCACATCACTATCGAGGATAACTTTTTCTCCCCGGACGTTGATTATTTTGTCCTGGACGGATTCGAGCTTTACTATTGTCTTTTCGTCTGCCATAATCCCCCCTTCTTTTATAGAGTTATATTTAGAATTTATTCTATTTTATCTTTAAGAATAAATTTTTTATTTTTCCATAAAATTTCATATTTCTTTCCAAAATTATTTTTTGACGTAAGTCCAAAATTATTTTTTTGATAGAAATGAATCAATCTCTCCCCATGCTCTTTATCTTTTTTATCATCAAAATCTTTATCGCTTATATACCCTCTAATGCTATGAAAATTTTCAATTTCGCAGAGTTCCTGTATATTTTTTATCCCAAAAGTGCCTATGCCTTTATTTATATTCGTATTTTCTGATATGTCATGTAATCGAACATAATAATAATAAAATTCATGGTTAACAAACTCTAATTTTATATCTAATGAAAACATTCTGATCCTTTGTCCGAATGTTCCGCATTTATTTTGGGAATTGTCAAGGGGGAAAACAAATTGGCTGATATCGGTATTGTCACTTAAGGAATCCGGAAAATAAAAGAATGAAAATATGGGTTCTTTCCCTAATCTGTAAATTGCATAATACTTTGTATATTTATAAATCGGTATTTCTATTATTTTATAAGCACAATATTCTTGTTCTTGGGTTAAATCTTCTTTTTTTATTAATTCATCTATAGTTTTATATAACATATTGTTGAGTTATGATATTATTTCTCTCTAATTTGTGATTTAAGGCTTGTCAAATTTGTTTTAGATAAATTATCCTCTTGACAGATTAGAAAACCATGCCTTATTTTTTGTCCTAGTGCGTTTTTCCAGGTATAATCTTGCCTAACCCTTTGCTTTTATGTGGACTTTCTTTTATGGCAATATCCTCTGTAAATTCTTGAATATCCGGTTCTTGTTCTCCTATATAATAAGAATGGTGAGATGCTTTGCTATATCTAATCATAAATTTTTTATGGTTTATTGCGTGGTGCATAAGATAAGCCCTATCCAGGATATAATTTAATTTATCATATTCTACAATAGCTTGAGGCCCAAGCTCCAACTCGTGTTCTTCATAAAATAAATATTGCTCTTTTATTTCGTCGAGTATAAATAATTTAAGTTCAACGTTGCTAATTTTATCGGCATCCATTGGCAAAACGCTGGCTCCTTCAAGAAAACCTTTTAATTCCTCATTTAATTTTTTGATTAGCTTTTCGTTTCCAGAAGACATATAAAGCTCATTAAGTCCACGTATTCTTATTTCATTTAATCTTTTAATATCCTTATCATTTTTAGCTATTTCGGCCAGATAGTGCAATCCAGCAGGACTTTGGCTCCCTATATCAATCCCATAATATGCAACCTCTTCTTCAAAGCTTCCGGGTTTTGCAATGAAGTAGTCAATTCCGGGTATTTCAAAAAACTCACTAATTTTCATTAAAGCGAAAAGAGGAATACTGACATTGCCATTTTCATAAGCTGCAATAATACGCTGACTAACTTCCAAGTTTTTTGCCATTTCTTTCTGGGAAAGACCCTTATTTAATCTTAATTGTTTTAACTTACGCCCTATTTGAAGATTAAATTTAAGTTCGGCATTTTCTCTCTTTTTTCTCATAATCAATAATTATATGAAAAAAAATATTGACAAGCAATATAAAAAGTATATAATACATATTATTGCTAACTAAAACATAATAAGGTGATAATATGGCACAATATCTTACAGTAGAAGAGATTGCTGATATATTGAGGGTGACAAGAGGTACTATTTATCAACTGATAAAAAAGAAAAAAATCCCATTCATAAAATTCGGCAAAAGATATTTATTTCACAAAAACGACATAATAAATCTTCTAAACACAAACAATGAATAAAAGATACTACTGGCTTAAATTTAGAGAGGATTTTTTTGATCGCCCTGACCTAAAAAAGTTGCGCCGGATCGCTGGCGGCGACACATACCTAATAATCTACCAGAAAATTCTACTATTATCGATAAAAAATAACGGAAAAATAATATATCAGCAATTAGAACCAACAATAGAAGAAGAATTAGCTCTAATACTTAACGAAGATCTCAATAATATTAAAATAACTTTTTCTTTTATGTTGCAAAGAAAATTAATAGCACAAAAAAACAAATCCACGTACGAACTTCCAGAAATGCGATTTTTGATCGGCTCCGAAACCCAAAGCACAATTAGGTCAAGGGTTTGCCGAAGCAAAAAACAAAAAGAATATGCGTTGCAATGCAACGTTAATGCAACGTTGCCGCAACTCATCAGCAACAAAAAAGCAACGCCAGATATAGACATAGATATAGAGAAAGATAAAGACTCTCTCGCTCTTACCCCCACTGGAAAGGGAGATAACAGAGAAAAAATATTTCTAAAAATAAAATCGTTAAAAACGTTTAAGAATTATAATAATGACGGGCTTTTGCGACATTTAGTGACGGTAAAAGGCACAAAAATACTAGAAGAAGCACAAAAAATCGACAAAAAAGAAAAAGAAAAATTTGACAATGAACCTAAAATCAAGGACCCAGGGGCATACCTACTCACAACCATAAAAAACATAAAAACATAAAAAAATTAAAATAATTTTAAGGAGGCCAAAAAATGACAACGCAAGAATTATTTAGTATTTTTGAATCTGATATTGATAATTTTATTGAATTGACTAAGGAAGATTTAAACGACATCAGTAAGGATATTAAAAAGAATAAGAAGAACACTGTCGCTACACTAAAAGCTATTTTAAACATGAAGGCCGTGGCAAACGACACCATAAAAACAAGCGAAATATATTTTAACTCATCCATATTGCAAAATATCAATGAGTTCAAAAACAAGCCTGACATGGTCGAAATTGTTAAAAATTATTTGAACTCTGAAAAATCCGCATCTGCGGACGTAAAACAAAAAAGAGGAATAGTAAAAGAAGTAGGCTCGGAAAAAGATTATTTAAAATCCGGTTTTTATTTAATTAACGAAGTGTTTGGCAATATAGTCGAATATTTTGCGATAATTAAAAATATCGCTCATGCGGCGGATATTCCAGAAGACCAAAAACCTGCTTTAATCTTGGAAAATTTAAATTCAATGTTGGCCGAATTGCTTTCTATCGAGATAACGGTTAAGGATAATATTTCAGCAATAATTATAAACGAAATAAAGAAAGAAGAAGCAAAAATAAAAAAAGCGGTATGATTTTAAATAAAATAAAATTAAAAAATTAAGAGGTATGCCATGTTTAAAAAAATAGTCAGCGTTATAGTTATTATCTCGTTTACGACCTTTTATGTTTTGGCATTGGCTAACACGCAAAACGCCTTTGCTTTCGTGGTTCCGTCAATTTCCGGCGTGGTCAACGCTGCCGGCGCAATGGCCGACGCAGGGGAATCTTTAGCTTCAGCCGGCAAAATAATCGGAATGGCCATTCCGGCCACAGGACCGTTCGGTCTTTCAACTTCCGTTGCCCAGTGGTTGCAGGGAAAATCTTCGTCAATGCTCGAGGCTGGAAAAATGATGACATCTGCCGCCAAACTTCAAGTCGAGCTATCCAAAGTTCAGGCTTCCGTGGATGCCGCCGATAACGCCGTAACCGATATTTATAGCGCCGACGCAGATATTACCGGCGCCCGCAATACCATACTGTCAAACGGCCTTACTATGAACGACTGTCAGGGCGGCCAGGGGATACTAGGTTCCATAGCTTCGGAGCAATGCACGGAAAATACCATTAACTCGAATATATCCGACCTTCAGGGAACCTATACCGACTTAGGCGGACAGGCAGGTATTTCGGGGAACGGAATATCCTCCGCTCTGGCGGGCAGTTCTTCAAGCCAGGCGGCGTTACTTTCGGGCGCGGGCAATTTTCAATATATAAGCGAAAACGGTCTTGCCGGTTCGGTATCCGTATCGCCGCAGAGCA
>JAJYZM010000050.1 GCA_021799935.1 bacterium
AGATACAACTTAAAATTTCCCTAATTATTCGTTTGCTTTGATATTTTATTCGTATATCGTTATAACATTTTAGATATAATGCAAAAATTAATTAACTATTTAATAAATAATTAATCAGGGAGAATGGACTATGAAAAAAACCGGAAACAGATTTTACGCGGTCTTCGTAATTTTTATTTTTACGTTAAGCATTTATTTATTTCTACCTTTCAAAAATGCTTTTGCCGGACCGGACGGTTCCGGCAACAACTTCTTTTTTAAAGGGCCGACCGCTTTCGGCGTTACTCCGCCAAATAAATTCATTACTTTTCAGGGTTTAACCTACCAGACGTTCGGCTCTCATTTTACAAACACGGGTTCGGTAGAAAACAATCCGGCTCAGACCGATAAATTCGTTTTCCTGCCGGAATTTATCTGGACGAAAAACATCCTCGGCGTCACAAACTTTTTTGAAGCAGTTACGCCTGTAGGAAGCGCATCGCAAAACATCACTAACGCCGACCAGCCTTCAAGTCAGCCGTCCAACTTTTCGAATTCGAGCGGCGGACTCGGGGATATTTTGCTTTTTTACGGAGTTTACAGCAAAAACTATTCATACGGAAATCTCGCCTTCAATTTCTTCCCTCAAATCAGTTTTACGGTGCCGACGGGTCAGTGGAGTTCCGATTCTTCCGTTAACATAGGAGGGGACGAATGGCAGATTATGCCGACCCTTGCGGGTCAATTTACCTATAAACTGCCCGCAAAACAGTCATTAGCCTTAGATTACGCTTTAGGTTACAGCAAGAACGAGGGACATTCGACGATAAACGTTTCCGAACCGGCAAGCTATACCGACCCAGGGAACAATGTTTTTTTAGATGCCTACCTTAACTATTTTATCACCCCTAAACTAGACATTTATAATGAAACGGCATACGTCAAACAGTTCGACAACTACGGCTATACAAACACTTCGCATGGAACGGTAAATACTTACGGTCTTATCAACAACGGTTACAAAGACGTTATAAGCGGATTCGGCGTCGATTACCATTTTACTCCGGCTTTCCAGCTCGACGGACGCGTTCTGAAAGACCTTCACGGAGACAACGGACCGGACGGATATTACGGTATGGTAGATATAATTGCGTCGTTTTAAAGGATATTTAAAATATTTTATTAAAATTCATTAAAAGCTATAATAAATGAAATACAGACGCTCTGGTTTAAAATCGACCGTTTGTATTTATTAACATTAACCAATGCAGAAAAGGGGAGGCAAAAAAATGAAAAAAAATACCGCAGTAAATTATATAATAACTTTTTCTATAGGCTTGTTTTTAATTTTTGCCGTAATCCCGGTTTTTGCCGGAAATATTTCCGCAAATGCCGCTACGCTTAGGATAATGGCGGCAGATGCCCTTCCTAAGCCGTTAATGGAGATAGGAAATATTTTTAAAAAAGAACATCCCGGGGTAAAAATAGATTACGACTTTCTGGGAGCGGGCGTTCTTAAAGGCGATATAGAGGAAGGCGCGCCCTGCGATATCTTTCTTTCCGCCAACGGAAAATTTCAGAAACAGCTTGAAAATAAAGGATTTTTAAAATCCTATAAGGTCTTCGCATACGATTATTTAGGGGCCGCAACGCCTTATAACAACCCTGCAGGCGTAAACTCTTCAAACCTGATACAAAAACTTATGGATTCAAACGTTTCCCTCACTACTTCCAGCCCTCATGCCGACCCGGCCGGCGACTATACCTGGAAAATGTTCAAGACAATAAACAGATTGTTTCCGGGAGCTTTCGCTAAAATAACCGGCCACGCAAACCATCTGCTCGACGCCGCCCTTGTTATGCCCGTGCTCGAAAGCGGAAACACCGATTTGGGGATACTTTATACTTCCCAGCTTCTCGAACTTAAAAGAAACGGAGCCAAAATTAATATAATTACTATTCCTAAAAAGTATAACACTAAAGCAAAATTTACGGCTTCGGTTTTAAATCAGTCTAAATATAAGTCTTTAGACGAAGATTTCATAAAACTTCTTTTTTCTATGAGAGGAAAAATGATATTAAAATATTGGGGATTCACTCCGGCGAATTTCTCAAAATAAAACGAATTAGACTTCCTCTCGCTAATCCCCTCTTTTTGTAATTATCAAAAGGCGGGGATTTTTATATTTAAATAATATTTCCGATATTATAAAATGATTTATGCCCGATAAAAAAATTTATATTTTATAAGCATATAATATGCGTTTAAATAAAAACAGAATATTCGATATACTTGTTTATATTATTTCGTTCTTATTTTTTACAACGCTGGTACTTCTTCTTTCCGGTATATTTTTCCAAACATCTATCCATCTTTTCATAAAGGAACTAAAAAATTCCGGACTTTGGAATTCGATTTTTTTAAGTTTTAAGCTTTCTTTCATAGTCATCCTGATAAATTTAATAATCGGAATTCCCATAGCCTACGTATTGTCGTTTAAAAAAAGCAAAATTTCGCTTTTACTGGATATTATTTCGACGCTCCCTCTTACTACCTCCCCGCTAGTCATAGGTTTTGCGGTTCTAATCACTATGGGTTCGCTTAATCCCGTAGGGAAATTTCTTATCGATAAAGGAATAAAATTCGTATTCACGCCTCAGGGCATCGTGCTTGTCCAGCTTATTATATCTTTTCCGTTTTTCGTGAATATAGTAAAAACGTCGTTCGATTCCATAAACAGAAAAATGCTGGATTTAAGCAAAACGCTGGGCGCATCCTCATTCGACGTTCTTTTCAGAATTATAATTCCGGTTTCTTATAACGGAATTATCGCGGGGCTCGCAATGAGCTGGTCGAGGTCTATAGGCGAGTATGCCGCAACGCAGATGGTTTCCGGCGTTATTCCCGGAATAACCGAAACCGCTCCGATAGAAGTCTTCGTAAAAACAAGCTACGGCAACTACCCCGCCTCCATTACTATTGCCGGCATATTAATGCTTATATCGCTCTTTTTTCTTGGAGTTTTTAAATATTTCAGCTATAAAGTAAAAATAAAAACTAACGCGTAAAAACAAAAATTATACGAAAAAATTAAACCAATATGAAACTTCTGGAAATTAAAAACATAAGTAAAAGTTTTTCGAATAAAAAAGTTCTGGACGTTATAAATTTAGAAATCGAAAGCGGGGAAATTTCATCTATTTTCGGTTATTCCGGAGAGGGCAAAAGCACCGTATTGAAAATTATCTGCGGAATATTAAGGCAGGACGGCGGAGACGTCATTCTTAACGCAAAAAATATAAATAATCTCGAATCCTGCGAAAGGCGCACTCCGCTTGTAATGGACGAGCCGCTTCTGTTTCCTAATATGAATGTAATAGAAAATATAGAATTCGGCTTAAAATTAAACCTGAATAAAAGAAACCCCGTTAACGACATCGGGAAAAATAAAAAATTATTTTATTCTCCGAAAGAAATAATGGAACTGCTCGGAATAACGGGGCTCGAAAAAAGATATCCCGGCGAAATAAGCATGGGGCAGGCTCAAAGAGTTTCTTTGGCAAGGGCTTTAATCGTCAACCCTGAAATTATACTTATGGATGAACCTTTTTCCAATCTAGACATTATTTCAAAAACAAAGGTCAGAAAGCTGATTAAAGATATCAACCGCGAACTCAAAATTTCAATATTGTTAGTAACCCACGACATCGAAGACGTCGTTAATCTATCCGATAAAATGTTTATCTTAAACGACGGCAAAATTCAGGATTCCGGACATCCGAAAGAAGTTTTAAAAAAACCCTCCTCAATAGATACGGCTTTTCTTCTCGGAACGGAAAATATATTAAACGGGATTATATCGGAAACGGACCGCCGCAATAATACAATAAAAATTAAGCTTAAGGCTCGAAACGGCGATAAGGAAGCGGGCGTTATTATAGAAGCGGATTTTCAGGGAAATTTCGAAGCGGGCGAACAGGTTTTTTTAGCCGTAAGACCGGAAGAGATAATAATATTAAGAGAAGACAGGGATGTTTCTAAACCTGTAAGGGAAAACCGTTTTTCGGGAAAAATTATTTCGTCCATTTTTACTTCGAGGATGATGGAAATATCGATAAAATCGGAGGAAAATCTGGAGCTTAAAGTTTTAATACCTTTTCATGCTTACGAAGTCATGAATCTTTTCGAGGGAAAAACCGTTAATTTATCTTTAAAAAAGTCTTCTATTCACCTTATAAAAAAGAAAAAAACCGTTAAGGGCACGGTTTTTGTTTAAGACTACGGTTTATTTCCCGGCCGCGGGCTGGACCTCGGGTTCGGCTTCCAGAACTTTTGCCGATAAGCCGCCGTCGTTTAAAAATATTCTGATAATTTCGTTTTTTTTAACCTGCATAACCGATGAAACAACCTTTTTTTCTTCGGAAAAAACTATGCCGTAACCTCTTTTAAGAACGTTATACGGGCTCAATGAATTCAATGCCTTGCATTCGGTTCCGACTCTGCTTTTATAATTAGCGACAGTTATTTCGGCCGCCCTTCTAAGCCTGCCGGACAGTCCGGTTATATATAATTTCCGCTCTTTAAAGACGTTTAACGGGTTTTTCAGCAAAAGCCTTTTACGCAGATGGGAAACATTCAGCATTAATAAATTTATCCTTCCTTCGGCTGAATTTTGCAGGCTTTCGGCGAGGTCGTAAACCCTCATTCTTTTATCCTGAATAATTCTTTTTGGAGAAACTTTCTCCATACTTTTAATTAAATTCGACAATTCGGCTTTTCTGTTTGAAATTAAATTGAGGGCGCCGAGTTTCAACCTGTTTTTTAAGTTTTCAGACTGTTTTACTAATTCCGATTTTACCGGAACCGCCATTTCGGCGGCATTTGAGGGCGTAGAAGCCCTTTTGTCGGCAACAAAATCGGCGATGGTAAAATCCGTTTCGTGGCCGACGGCGCTGATTACCGGAATAGACGAATTATAAATAGCCCTTGCGGTAATTTCTTCGTTAAAAGCCCATAAATCCTCTATACTGCCCCCGCCTCTTCCGACAATAATTACGTCTATTTTTTTCCGGACCGCGGAGTATAAGTTTAAAAGCTCAACGGCATGCGCAATTTCCGCCGCGCTGTTTTGTCCCTGAACGCTTGCATTTGCAAAAATTACTGATATATTCTCAAATCTTGATTTTAATATCTTAACGATATCATGCAAAACTGCGCCGCTTTTAGAGGTAACAATGCCTATGGTTTCAGGCAGGAAAGGAATAGCCCTTTTGCGCGATTCGTCGAACAAGCCTTCCCGCCTGAGTTTTTCTTTCAGCCTCTCGAACAATATATAAAGCTCTCCGTAGCCGAGAGGCTCTATTTCCGATACTATAAAGCTGTATTCGCCCCTCGGCTCGTATAAATTGATTCTACCGTAAACGGTTACCGACAACCCGTCTTTTATATCGAATTTTACTTTGCTTAAGTCGCTCTTAAATATTATACATTTTAATTTTGAGGATTCGTCTTTAAGGTCAAAATAATATCCCGAAGAATAATTTGTTTTTAATCCGGATATTTCGCCTTTAACCCTTACGGAGTAAAAAACATTTTCTATAGCCGCTTTCAGAATGCGCGAGAATTCCGAAACGGTCAGAATTATCTTATTCAAATCTTTTTCGCCCGTATCTTTATCCATAATTAATTATAATAATATATCGTATTCTATCTGTTATGCCTTTTATTTTTAATAAAAAAGGCCACCGCCGCCCCTGCAAGAGTTATATAACCGAGTATAGCGAAGGAATCGCCGTAAGAAGCTATTGAAGCCTGCATTTGTATGATTTCGTCAAAAAAACCTAAGGCAGGACTGGGGAAAATGGTTCCCGGTCTTAAATATGAGGCGGCTTTGCTCATCAAATCGCCGTTTATGAAATTTATTACGCCGTGATATGCGTAAGAATTATATTTAATATCCCTTGCATACTGGTTTAAGTGATAAACCTGCCTTACTACAAGTTCATTGCCTATAAAAGCTATGCCGAACGAAGCCCCTATCTGAAGCGATACCGGAATCAAACCGGAGGCTTCGGGAAGCATATCCCTTTTTACCGAATTCAGGGCGGCGCTCATTACCGGCGCATTCAGGAGACCGATGCCCACGCCTCTTATCAACTGATTTACCACTATATCGTAAACGCTTGTATTTAAAGAAAGATTATCGAACATGAACATAGACGCCGCGACTATTAGCAGTCCGGCAAAAAGGGGATATCTGGGTCCTATCCTGTCGGATATTTTTCCGGAAAAAGGCGATACCAGCGCCACAGCGACGGCGGTTGGAGCCATTAAAATTCCGGCGTTCATAGCATCGTAATTAAGGACGTTTTCTATGAAGAGAGGAAGAAGAAACATAGCTCCGAAAATTCCTACCGCTCTAACCATATTAACTATAAATGCGATAACGAAATTATAGTTCTTAAAAATATCCAGATTAAGAATAGGCGTTTCCACGAATAATTCTGCTATCAGAAAAAAAACAAAAGAAAATCCGCTTATCACTTCGGACTGTATTATGACGGGCGCGTGCCAACCCAGCGTCTGCCCCTCGTTCAAAGCAAACAGCAAAGAGGCCATAGATAATGCCATAAATAAAAACCCGAGCGCATCGAACTTTTTTGTATATTTTTCTATCGGTATATCATGCGTTAAAATTGCTATAGAACCTAATATGGATATGATGCCTATAGGGACATTTACGTAAAATATCCATCTCCAGTCAACATAATCGACGAGATATCCGCCGAGAGTCGGCCCTACCGCCGGAGCCACCATCGCGCCGATAGACCATATACCCATAGCCTCGCCCCTTT
>JAJYZM010000051.1 GCA_021799935.1 bacterium
AGGGCCTAAAATTAAAGCAGATATAGTAGGTCCTATTTGCGAATCCGCCGATTTTTTCGGAAAAGACAGAGTTTTAAATTCGGTTTCGGATGGAGATTTAATTGCGGTATTCAGCGCAGGCGCTTACGGTTTTTCGATGTCTTCCAACTATAACTCAAGGCCCAGGGCGGCAGAAGTACTCGTCGATAAAGATGAATTTTATATAATTAGAAACCGCGAAACTTACGAGGATTTAATAAATAAAGAAATTATACCGGAAAATATAAAATAATCGGATATTGCTTTGCAACGAGCCATTCGTTATTGCATGCGTCAGCAAAGCAATCTATAAACGAATAAAAAAAGGAGTTTAAATATGTTTAAAGGAGTTTTCACGGCAATAGTAACGCCTTTTAAAGGCGGCAAAATAGACGAAAAAGCGCTTAGAAAACTGATAGAATTTCAGATAGAAAACGGAGCGGCGGGAATAGTTGCGTGCGGAAGCACCGGCGAATCGGCGACGCTTTCGTTTGAAGAGCATATAGACGTTATTAGGATTGCTGCCGAAGCGGCTGAAGGCAAAATTAAAGTTATAGCCGGAACCGGTTCTAATAATACGGTAGAAGCCGTCCATCTTGCAAAGGCTGCAGAAAAGTTTAAAATAGACGGACATTTGCAAATTACTCCTTATTATAATAAACCTACGCAGGAGGGGCTTTTCCTTCACTTTAAAACGGTAGCCGCCAGTTGTTCTAAACCGGTAATTCTTTATAACGTTCCTACCAGAACGGCGGTCAATATTCTTCCTGAAACGGTATTGAGGCTTGCAGAAATAGACAGTATAACAGGAATTAAAGAAGCAAGCGGTTCTTTGGAACAGGCAACGGCTATTTTGAGAAAAGCGCCTGATAAATTTTGCGTTTTATCAGGCGACGATGCTCTTACTCTTCCGATAATTGCCGTAGGAGGTCACGGCGTTATTTCGACGGTTTCAAACGTTGCGCCTAAAGATATGTCCCTTATGACGGATTATGCGTTAAAAGGAGACCTGAAATCCGCAAGGAAGCTTAACTTTAAACTGCTTCCGCTTATTCATGCAATGTTTATAGAAACTAATCCTATACCGGTAAAAAAAGCTTTAAACATAATGGGATTTATAGAAAATGAAATAAGGCTGCCTTTATCGGAAGCATCTGGCGGCAGCATAGATAAGATAAAAACGGCATTAAAAGAATACGGGATACTTCAATAATGGAAAAAACGGGCATAATAGTTTGCGGGAGTAAAGGGAGAATGGGGAATGCTATAATCTCCGTTCTTTCCGATTATTCGGATTTGTTATTTATAGGCGGCGTAGATTCAAATTATGCCGCGGATGAAGTAACAGTTTTGCCGTTTAAAGATTTAACCGAATTGGAAACCAATAAAGTTTCAGCCGGAAAATTTTTAACTTTAAAAGAAGCTCTTCATTTAACCGCCGCAATTAAGAAAAAAGTCGTTATAGATTTCACGTCTAAAAGTGCATCTTTGATACATTCGGAAGAGGCGGCGCTTTATAATGTTCCTATCGTTATCGGTTCTACCGGATTTTCGGAAAACGATTTAAAAACGGTAGAAGGTTACGGAAAGCGTATTCCTATAGTGTTGTCCGGCAATATGAGCTTAGGAATTAACGTTTTAATGAATATCGTCTATGATGCGTCAAAATATCTTGGGGTAAATTACGACTGCGAAATAATAGAGATGCACCATAAAAAGAAAAAGGACGCTCCAAGCGGAACGGCTAAAATGCTTGCGGAATCGGTAGCTAAACAGAGGCATATCGATATTTCCGAAAAAGCCGTTTACGGCAGGTGCGGAGACGTAGGAGAAAGAAAAAAAGACGAAATAGGCATATTTTCGGTAAGAGCCGGAGATATAATAGGAGAACACAAGGTAATATTTGCCGGAAACGAAGAAATAATAGAAATTACGCATAAGGCGGTATCCAGAAATAATTTTGCGCGGGGCGCAATTAAAGCGGCTGTATGGCTTAGCGATAAAAATAAAGGATTTTACGATATGAGAGACGTTTTGGGGTTGAACAAATATGAATAAGACAAAGTATATATTTATAACGGGCGGCGTCGTTTCAAGTCTTGGAAAGGGCATTGCGGCTTCATCCATAGGAGCTCTTCTTGAAGCAAGGGGGCTTAATATAACAATGCAGAAGCTTGATCCATATATAAACGTAGATCCGGGAACTATGAATCCTTTTCAGCACGGAGAGGTTTTTGTTACAGACGACGGAGCCGAAACCGACCTGGATCTCGGCCATTACGAAAGATTTACGTCGCTTTCTCTTACAAAAAAGAATAACTTAACAAGCGGACAGGCTTACGATGCCGTTATCAGCAACGAAAGAAAAGGAGCTTATCTCGGCAAAACCGTTCAGGTAATTCCGCATATAACAGACGAAATAAAAAAAAGAATAATCGAAGCTTCCGAAGGCAAAGACGTTGCGATTATAGAAATAGGCGGAACGGTAGGCGACATAGAAAGCCTTCCTTTTCTTGAGGCTATAAGACAGTTTAAATTAGACAAGGGCAAAGACGACGTTCTTTATATTCATCTGACGCTAGTTCCGTTTATAAAAACGGCAGACGAGCTTAAAACAAAGCCGACCCAGCATTCCGTTAAAGAATTGAGAGCTATAGGCATAGAACCTTCGATTATAATATGCAGGGCGGACAGAGTTTTGCCGCAGGACATAAGGGAAAAAATAGCTCTTTTCTGCAACGTCGAAGCAGATGCGGTTATTACCGCTAAAGACGAAGAGAGTATTTACGACGTTCCGCTTTCCCTTCACGAAGAAAAACTCGATTCCAAAATAATCGAATACTTAAATATATGGGCTAAGTCTCCGGATTTAAACGCATGGACAAATATATCGGATACGTTAAAAACGCTTAAAAATTTAGTTACTATAGCCGTAGTAGGAAAATACGTAAATCTTAAAGAATCTTATAAAAGCTTAAACGAAAGTCTGATTCACGGCGGCCTTGCCAATAACGTAAGCGTAAATATAAAATATATCAATTCCGAAGATTTAGAAGGAGACGACTGGAAGGATAACCTTAAAGAATTGGAAGGGTGTTCGGGCATACTGGTTCCGGGCGGTTTTGGTTCCCGCGGCATTAGCGGTATGCTGAGGGCAATTAATTATGCCAGGACCAACAACATTCCTTATTTCGGAATATGCCTCGGAATGCAGCTTATGACGGTAGAATATGCAAAAAACGTGCTGGGATTGAAAGACGCAAATTCCTATGAGTTCGATGAAATTACGCCGGATCCTGTAATCAGCATAATGGACGACCAGAAAGATATAGGCAATATGGGAGGAACTATGAGATTAGGCGCCTATCCTTGCGTAATATCTAAAAATACGCTTGCCTATCAAATTTATTATAAAAACAATAAAAAATATCCGTCTAATAATAAAAACTGCGTAAAATTGAATCATGACGGAAACATTATCATAAGCGAAAGACACAGACATAGATTTGAATTTAACAATAAATACAGAGAAAAATTTAAAACTTCCGGTTTTGTTTTTTCAGGTACGTCCCCCGATGATAAACTTATAGAGATTTGCGAAATTAAAGATCATCCGTGGTATATAGGGTGTCAGTTTCATCCTGAATTTAAATCTTCGCCGCTGTATCCTCATCCGCTGTTCAGGGAATTTATTGCGGCAGCGGTTAAATATTCGAATAATTTATTATCGGTTCAGCCCAAGGTTAAATTTAAGATTAAAGCTAAACATAATATGACGAAAGCCGAAGGTAAAACAATTAAACATAAAAGGAAAAGCAAACGCACGCCTGTTTAAAATATTATTTAAATTTTTCCTGCATTTTCGCATAAATTAAAATTAAACGATATGAAAAAAATAGATGTTTTTACAAAAGAAGATTTAACGTCGGAATTAAAATTTAAATTTAATAACGACTATCCTTTTGTAATTGCCGGCCCTTGCGTAATAGAGGACGCCGCCGTCATGGACGATATAGTTTCGACGCTGAAGGAATATTCCAAAGAACTAAATTTTAATCTTATTTTTAAGGCTTCTTACGATAAAGCAAACAGAACGTCGGTTAATTCTTTCAGGGGCCCCGGTATAGATAAAGGTTTAAAAATATTAAGCGATATTAAAGCAAAATACGGCGTTCCTATATTAAGCGACGTTCATAGCGCAAAAGAAGCCGAAATTGCGGGCGGCGTTCTTGACGTTATACAGATACCTGCCTTTTTGTGCCGTCAAACCGATATTATTTTGGAAGCGGCAAAAACCGGAAAAGTAATTAACGTTAAAAAAGGTCAATTTATGGCGCCATGGGATACGAAATTTATAGTAGAAAAAATTGCGTCGGCAGAAAATTATAAGGTTATTTTGACCGAAAGAGGGGTAAGTTTCGGTTATAATAACCTTGTCGTAGATTTCAGGTCTATTCCCGTAATGAAAGAAACCGGAGCTCTCGTAGTTTTCGACGCTACGCACAGCGTGCAGCTGCCTGGGGGAGGAGGCGCCGTTTCTTCGGGAAACAGGGAATACGTTATGTCTCTTGCAAGAGCGGCAGCAGCGGCAGGAGTCGACGGTTTGTTTTTTGAAGTCCACCCAGATCCGCCGAGAGCTTTAAGCGATTCTGCAAATTCCGTTTATTTAAGCTCATTTAAAGATAATTTAAAAAATATTCTGGAAATCTCTAAATATAGTAAAATATAAAATAAAAATGACGCAGCATAATATATTAAAAACGGCCGAAAACGTTTTAAGAATAGAAGCCGATTCGGTGTCCGCGCTTATAAACAGGCTTGACGATAATTTCGAAAAAATGGTGCGTTGCCTTATAGAAATTAAAGGCAAAGTTATTTTAACGGGAATGGGGAAATCCGGTATTATAGCCAGAAAAATATCTTCTACCCTTGCAAGTACCGGTACTCCATCTTTTTTTATGCATCCTGCGGAAGCTTCCCACGGAGATCTCGGAGTTATTTCTAAAAACGATGCGGTAATAGTTCTGTCTAACAGCGGAAACACCAAGGAAATAGTTTCGATACTGCCGTCAATAAAGCTTATAGGCGCTAAAATTATCGGATTTTCCGGCAATAAACGTTCGCGTTTATTTGAATTGTCGGACTATTTTTTCGACGTTTCCGTAGCACAAGAAGCCTGTCCTTATAATATAGCGCCTACAGCCAGCACGACGGCTCAGCTTGCAATCGGCGACGCTCTTGCGGTTGCGCTTTTAAAGGAGCGTAACTTTTTAGAAGAAGATTTTGCAAAACTCCATCCGGGAGGTTCTATAGGCAAAAAATTTATAAAAGTGGCCGAGTTAATGCATAATGGCGAAGAAATACCTTTAGTCCGGGATACGGTTTTATTAAAGGACGCTATTTTAGAAATGAATTCTAAAAGATTAGGGCTTACCGGAGTTATAGACGAGAATAACTTCTTATGCGGCATAATAGTCGACGGAGATTTGAGAAGGGCGATGCTTTCTCCGACGGATATAATAAACGAACCCGTAAAAAACGTAATGACTAAAAATCCTAAAACTATACTGAAGAATGCGCTTGCCGTTAACGCTCTGCAAAAAATGGAGGAATCTAAAATTACTTCGCTTTTCGTAATAGAATCGGATGACGATAAAAGCCCGGCCGGAGTTATCCATATTCACGATATAATAAAAGCAGGAATAATATGACTAAAAAATTATATTTTTCCGATATAGAAATTTTAGTTTTCGACGTTGACGGAGTTTTGACGGACGGAAAAATATATTTATCCGAAAACGGAGTTGAAACAAAAACTTTTTTTGCCCATGACGGGGCAGGCATGAAATTGGCTAAAAAATCTGGATTAAAAGTAGGCATGATTTCCGCAAGAACAAGTCATGCAGCTTCTTTGAGAGCCAAGGAACTTGGAGTAGATTTTTATATTGAAGGATGTAAGGATAAATATAAAGCGCTGAAACCGTTATTGGAAGAATTTAAAATAGGCATTAAAAATTTATTCTATATGGGGGATGATATAGTCGATATAGAACTTTTAAAATTAGCCGCAATTTCAGCCACGGTTCCTAATGCGCCCGAATATATAAAAAATTGCGCCGACATTATAACGTCTAAAAACGGCGGGTGCGGTGCGGTGAGGGAGGTTTGCGATATAATTTTAAAAGAGAAAGGATTGCTTTTAAAATTTTTAAATTCGTTGTAATTAAATTATATGTCCTTAGACCGCAAAACTATAAGAGTAATCGCGCTTATACTGTCTTTATGCTTTATAGCTATTCTGGCAGTTTTTCTTATACTCCATTATCTTCGCGGAAATAAAGGGCTTTTCAATTTCAAGATATCAAAAGGCTACATAAGCCTTAAAAAAGTGGATTATAAATTTTATAAAAAAGGAATTCTTGCTTATGAAATTTTCGCTAAAAGTTTAAATTATAAATCTAAAAAGAAAAATATAATAAATTTAAACGCCGTTAAGATTTATATTTTCGGCAAAAATAAAAAACCGGCTTATATAATAATAGGGAAAACCGGAAAACTTAATACCGTTTCTAAAAACGTAATAATTTCAGGCGGCGTGTCGATAAAAGGTTCAAACGGGATTCTGATTAAAACTGATATAATAGATTATTTTGCTAAAAAAGACGAAATAGCGGCTCCGGGCGGCATGAAAATTAAAAGCAAAAATTATTTTATTTCAGGAGAAGGATTTATCTATTACGTAAAAAAGAAATTATTCGTTT
>JAJYZM010000052.1 GCA_021799935.1 bacterium
GCAATCCTGTTTCGGATTTTATAAAAAAAACAAAGCAATATTTGTACGAGGTTAGGGCCGAACTCGGTAAAATAGTATGGCCGGAAAAGGATAAAGCGACGAAGACGACTTATGTCGTCGTCATTTTTATAGTGCTCGTTACCGCCTTTCTCGGCCTTATAGACGTATTTTTTTCCAAAATATTTTCGTATTTTTTCCAAATTTAGCATAAATTAAATTTAAAAATAAAATAAATAAATGAGCAAAGAAGAGCAAGGCAAAACGGAAGAAAATATAGCATCCGGTTTAGAAATGAGTGCGGAAGATGCCTGCGGAGCAAATTGCGGCGAAATAGACGAAATTCCTAAAAAATGGTATGCCGTCCATACTTATTCCGGTTTCGAGGATAACGTCAAACTTGCGCTGGAAGAAAGAATCGCTTCGAGCGGTTTCAAGAAATATTTCGGCGACATAATAGTTCCCAAAGAAGATATTATCGAAAAAACCGCAAAGGGAGGGAAGAAAAAAGTTAAAAGAAAATTTTTCCCCGGTTATATTTTCGTGAAAATGAACGTAAATACGGATTCATGGCACTTGCTTAAGGCGACCCCTAAAGTTACCGGATTTGTAGGAGACCAGTTAAATCCTATGCCGGTCGACGAATCGGAAATGGAAAATATAGTGGCTCAAATAACCGAAGGCGTTAAGAGGCCAAAAGCAAAGATAGAATTTTCCAAGGGGGACAGCGTTAAAATTACCGAAGGTCCGTTCTCCGGTTTTAACGGCGTAATTAACGAAATAAAACCGGATAAGAGCAAACTCGAAGTTCTTGTTTCCATATTCGGCAGGGCTACCCCGGTAGAATTAGATTTTACTCAAGTGGAGATAAATTAACATTATTAAAGGAAAATAAACAAGAGGATAAATATTATGGCGGTAAAAAAAATTCAGGCTATGGTAAAATTGCAAATCGTTGGAGGCAAAGCTAATCCGGCTCCGCCGGTCGGTCCCGCACTAGGCCAGCACGGCGTAAATATAATGGAGTTCTGCAAACAGTTCAACGAAAGAACCAAATCCCAGGAAGGAACGGTAATACCGGTCGTGCTAACGGTTTATACAGACAGGTCGTTCGATTTTATCTTAAAAACGCCGCCCGCATCCGTAATGCTTAAACAGGCGGCCGGCATTGAAAAAGGTTCTAAAGAGCCGAATAAAAATAAAGTTGCCGTCTTAAACAGGTCAAAAGTTATGGAAATAGCAAAAATTAAAATGCCCGACCTTAATGCAAACGAAATTGCTCCTGCAATGAAAATCATCGAGGGAACAGCGAGAAGCATGGGTATAGATATAACCGATTAAATATTAAAGGAGACTATACAGATATGAAAAAAAGAGGAAAAAAATATATCGATGCATTAAAAAAAGCCGAAATTGAAAATAAGCATTTCGCATTGGAAGATGCATTAAATATCGTGGTAGATTCCCATCACGTAAAATTCGATGAGTCGGTCGATGTTGCTATAAATCTAGGGATAGACGTTAAAAAAAACGACCAGCAGGTAAGAGGGTCGGTTTTACTGCCTCACGGAACAGGCAAAACGGTTAAGATTCTTGTTTTTGCAAAGGGAGAAAAAGAGCGGGAAGCGCTTGCCGCCGGAGCCGATTATGTCGGGCAGGAAGATATGATAACAAAAGTGCAGCAGGGGTTTATGGATTTTAACAGAGTCGTTGCTACGCCCGATATTATGGCAAGCGTAGGCAAACTCGGAAAAATATTGGGTCCCAGAGGGTTAATGCCGAATCCTAAAGTCGGCACCGTTACTTTTGACGTCGGCAAAATAGTAAAGGAGCTTAAAGAAGGCAAAATAGAATTTAAAGCGGAGAAAAACGGAATTTTGCAGGCTTCTATAGGCAAGGTTTCTTTCGGTTCGTCCAAGCTTAAAGAAAATTTTATAGCGCTTCTTGAAATCGTTAACAGATTAAAACCTGCTTCAAGCAAGGGCGTATATGTCAAAAAGGTTTCGTTATCTTCTACCATGGGCTTAGGCGTAAGCATAGATACTCTCAAATTAAGGAATAATTTGATATAAAAAATAATAAATAAAAATTTAATATCGTCAATGACGGCAGGTTTATAAATCCCGCCCAGACAAAAAGAGCTTTATCGACCCGATTTTCTTTTAAATCGCTCTTGATTTTTTGTTGACGTATTAGAAAAAATTTAAAAGAAAGGAGGGGAGAAGAAAATTGAAAAAAGATAGGAAGAATCAAGAGATTGAATCTTTGAAGCACAACCTTGAATCAAATCAGGCTGTTTTTATTAGCAGGTATCAAGGATTAACCGTGGAAAAATTCAGTCTTTTAAGAAGGCAAATGCGCGGCACAGGGGCTTTACTCAAAGTTTTTAAAAATACGTTGAGTAAAATGGCATTTAAAAAGACTCATGCCGAACCGCTTTCGGAATTTTTAGACGGGCCTAATTTCTTAGTATTTACTAACGACCCGCTTGCGGCTTCAAAGGTGCTGTCGAAGTTTGCGCAGGAAAATTCCGACAACGTCCAGATTAAAGCCGGCTATTATCAAACGATTCTTGATAAAGGCGCAATAGTCACGCTTGCTACATTGCCTTCCAAGGATGTTTTAATCGCGAGATTTATGTCTGTCGTTAAATCGTCTGAAATACGTTTGGTTTTCACCTTAAGGTCGCCCGTCATAAAATTAATCAGAACGCTTCAGGTCGTAGAAGCCGCAAAATCTGCCGCATAGGTTAAATTTAAATTAATCAAATAAGTTTTTAAACTTTTATTTTAATAATTATCGGAGGAAAAATAATGGCTATAACAAAAGAAGATGTTTTAAGCTACATAGAAAATGTTTCAATAATCGAATTGAACGATTTAATAAAAGCAATAGAAGAAAAATTCGGCGTCAAGGCCGACCAGTTTGCGATGGCGGCTCCTGCCGGAGGCGCAGCAGGCGCAGCAGCGGCACCTGCTCAAGCAGAAGAAAAAACGGAATTCGACGTTGTTCTTGCAAATGCCGGCGCAAATAAAATTCAGGTTATTAAAGTAGTCAGGGAGCTTACAAGTTTAGGATTAAAAGAAGCTAAAGATTTAGTCGATGGAGCTCCTAAACCTGTAAAAACCGGCGTTAATAAAGAAGATGCACAGAAAATGAAAGCAAAACTGGAAGAAGTCGGCGCTACCGTTGAAGTTAAATAAATTAAAATATAATTGTATTTAAGTTATAAAAACGGGAGTTTAAATTTAAATGTCAAAAACAAAATCGGAATCAAATATAGAAAGTAATGACCCTATAATTTTAAGAAAGAATTTTTCTAAAATCAAGAAGGTGATAAGCAATCCAAATCTTCTTGAGGTTCAGAGAAAATCTTACGAGAGATTTTTGCAAAAAGATTTATCCCATGATAATAGGCTTAATAACGGGCTCGAGGGAGTTTTCAAATCCGTATTTCCTATAGAGGGGCTTAACAAAAATTTTTCTTTAGAATTTAAGGGCTATACTATCGGAGAGCCGAAATACAGCATATTCGAATGCAAACAGAAAGGGCTAACCTACAGCGCCTCCCTCAAGGTCCTTTTCGACCTTGTGACTTTCGAACCTGATATAAATCCGAATAATAACGATTCCCAAAGGGATATTAAAGATATTAAGGAACAGGAGATATATTTCGGCGAGATTCCTTTAATGACCCATAACGGTTCTTTTGTTATAAACGGAATTGAAAGAGTTATCGTAAGCCAGTTGCAAAGGTCTCCCGGAGTTTTTTACGACAGCGATAAAATAAGAAGTCATGCACAGGGCAAGCCCTTTTATACCGCAAGAATTATACCGTATAGAGGTTCATGGCTCGATTTTGAATTCGACCAGAGAGACATGATTTTTGTCAGGATAGACAGGAAGAGAAAATTTCCCGCTACAATATTGCTTAAAGCGGTAGGATATTCTAAAGAAGATATTCTCGGAAGTTTTTATCAGGTTGAAACATTTAGAATAGAAGGCGGGAAATATTTTAGGAAAATGCCCAAAGATTTCCTTGTTTTCACAAGGGCATACGAAGATATAGCAAATCCTAAAACAGGCGAAGTTATAATCAAAAAAAATAGAAGGATTACGAAACACCTTATAAATAAACTTGAAGAAGCGGGAATTGAATTTCTGCCTTGCGACGAGTCGGATATTATCGGCAAATATCTTGCGGCGGATGTAATTATAGGCAAAGAAGTCGTTTCAAAGTCGGTGCATCCGGTAAACCAAGCCCTTTTAGAATCGTTTAACAGCATAGGCGTTAAGGAATTTAAGGTCTATTTCATAGATAATATTAATGTTTCCTCGTCGGTTCTCGAGACGATTTTAGCGGATAAGGTTAATACTAAAGAAGAGGCCATTATAGATATTTATAAAAGGATGAGGCCTGGCGAACCGCCGAATCTTTCTTCGGCTACGGCTTATTTCGAGAATATGTTTTTTAACCCGGAAAGATATGACCTTTCAGAAGTCGGAAGACTTAAGATTAACAATAAATTAGGTCTCAATAAGAGTTTGAACGACAGAGTTTTATCTCCAGACGATATTCTTAACGTTTTAAAATATTTAATGGAGTTAAAGGACGGCAGGGGTTCGATCGACGATATAGACCACCTCGGCAACAGAAGAGTAAAATCGGTCGGAGAGCTTCTTGAAAATCAGTTCAGGATAGGACTCGTAAGAATGGAAAGGGCCATAAAAGAAAGAATGACCGCCCAAAAGCTTGACTCGCTTATGCCTAACGATTTGATAAATCCTAAGCCGGTTAATTCCTTAATGAAAGAGTTTTTCGGCAGGAGCCAGCTATCCCAATTTATGGACCAGACAAATCCGCTTTCCGAGGTTACGCACAAAAGGCGGCTTTCCGCCCTGGGTCCAGGCGGACTTACAAGAGAAAGGGCAGGATTTGAAGTTAGAGACGTTCATCCCACCCACTACGGAAGAATATGCCCGATAGAAACGCCCGAAGGGCCGAACATAGGACTTATAGCTTCTCTTTCTTCTTATGCGAGGGTCAACGAATACGGTTTTATCGAAACGCCTTATAGAAAGGTAAAGGTAACGGAAAACGGCGCCGAAGTGACGGACGAAGTCGATTTTTTAACGGCCATGGAAGAAGAAAAGTACGTAATAGCCCAGGCTAATGCCGAAATAGATAAAAACGGTTATCTTAAGCATGAATTGATTCCCGTAAGAAGAAGCGGAGAAACCGTAATGGTTTATCCTAACGAAGTAGATTATATAGACGTTTCCCCAATGCAGCTTGTGTCCGTCGCTACGTCCTTAATACCTTTTTTGGAAAACGACGATGCCAACCGCGCTCTTATGGGTTCGAATATGCAAAGACAAGCCGTGCCTTTATTGATGCCCGATCCGCCTCTTATAGGAACCGGAATAGAGAAAATAGTGGCTAAAGATTCAGGAGTCTGCATAACGGCAAACCAAACCGGCAGCGTCAGCTTTGTAGATTCCACGAAAATTATAGTGACGTCCGAAGGCGATTCAAGCGACGGCGGCGGAATTAATTATGAATACGATCTTGTTAAATTTCAAAGATCTAATCAAAATACGTGCCTAAATCAAAGACCTTTGGTAAAAGTCGGACAAAAAGTTGTTTCCGGCCAGATAATTGCGGACGGAACTTCGACCAAAGACGGCGAATTAGCTCTCGGACATAATGTTCTCGTGGCATTTATGCCATGGAACGGTTATAATTTTGAAGATTCTATATTAGTAAGCGAGAAATTATTGCACGAAGACGCTTTTACGTCTATTCATATTGAAGAGTTTGAAGTAGCATGCAGAGAAACAAAATCGGGCAAGGAAGAAATAACATCCGACATTCCTAATATAAGCGAAGATGCCTTAAAGGATCTCGACGAGAACGGAATTATCAGGATAGGCGCCGAGGTTAAGGCGCAGGATATATTAGTCGGAAAAGTTACGCCAAAAGGCGAAACCGTTCTAACCCCGGAAGAAAAACTTCTAAGAGCTATATTCGGAGAAAAAGCCAAGGAAGTAAAAGACACGTCGTTAAGAGTGCCGCCCGGAGTTTCAGGCGTAGTCGTGGATATTAGAATATTTTCCAGGAAAGGAATTGAAAAAGATTTCAGGGAAAAAGAAATAGAAGACACCGAAGTTGCCGCTTTTATGAGGGAATTAGAAGAAAAACAGCAGTCTATTTTGAATAATGCTCTCCAGAAGATGAGGCATCTTATAATTAATAAAAAATGCGGAGCCAACGTAACGTTATCTTCCGGACATAAGCCCGTTCATGTTAAAAAAGGCGACGTATTTAACGAGAATACCGTCTCAAAATTATCTAAAGAAGATATATTTAATATAGAATTTAAAGGAAATACAAAGAGCCTCTACGATAAATTAAAGAAAATAGACGATGAATCGATGGAAGACTTAGATTTATTAAAGTCTTATTACGAAGATAAAATAGAAAGAGTGCAGAGAGGCGACGAGCTTCCGCCCGGCGTTCTTAAGACAATAAAAGTCTATATTGCTATTAAAAGAAGGCTGTCCGTAGGCGATAAAATGGCGGGGAGGCACGGCAATAAAGGCGTCGTTTCCAGAATACTGCCGGTTAACGATATGCCGTTCATGAAAGACGGAAGAATAGTAGATATGGTATTGAACCCGTTGGGCGTTCCGTCCAGAATGAACGGCGGCCAGGTGCTGGAGGTGCATTTAGGTTGGGCGGCGCATAATCTCGGAATTCAGATAA
>JAJYZM010000053.1 GCA_021799935.1 bacterium
ATTCTCCGCGCGTAAGAAAGATAAAACATATACGCCATATTCCTTATTTACTGAGACAGAGGGTTGATTTAGCGGGCAAATTAAATACCGTTACGGCTCTAAATCTTCTTATGCGGAGCGTCAGCGGAATAAGCCTCATAACGCGGCATTTAAAAAACGATAAACCTGCTAATTTCTATATCCGCAGACAGCCCCTTTACAGGGCGCTTAATTTAATAGTT
This sequence comes from bacterium, assembly GCA_021799935.1. The sequence goes on from JAJYZM010000053.1 coordinate 222, forward strand.
ATTAAGCGCGGATACGGCTATTCTTTTAAAAAAGGCTTCTTATACGTTTTCGGCACGGAATCGCGGATTTTCAAACTCCCGATATCGGACCTCGGTTTAAACTTCAGTTCGACGGTAGGCGCTTCGGGTATGAATATAAATCAAAATATGAATAACAATAGCAGTTCGATGCAGTCCGGCATGCCCGGCGCAGGAACGGGGATTACGGGACAAACGGGGACAAACGGAACGGCGGAAGCCGGCGGTTTGAACTCCTCAAATCTCGGAGGAGTGGTGTATCTGACTTCTACCGCCATGAAAAGCCTTGTGGAATATCTCAAGGACAACCTTAAGGTTATAATGAAAAACGCTGAATTTACGATAGACCCGAAGGACGGGATTATCTACCTTTCCGGTCCGGTGGGTAAAGTAAAAACTGCCGTCAAATTTTTAAATAAGGTAAAAAACGATTTAAGACATATGGTGTTTTTAAAGGTGGAAGTGATAAACGTAACGCTTAATAAAAATTTTCAGGCCGGCATAAATTGGAATGTGGTGTTCAACAACGCGTTCCGTTCCAATGCCGCGGGGATTTCCAGCGTAGCGATAGGGCTCCCCCTGGCGTCCAATAATAATATATCCAGCGTTCCCGAAATAACTTTCAGCGGCAGCGGTTCCAATCAGGCGGTAGTGAATGCCCTGTCCACGCAGGGAACGGTCAACGTCCTTTCCCAGCCGCGCCTTATGCTTATTTCCGGCGAAACAAGGGTAATCTCGAGCGGCGTGATACAGAATTACGTTCAGTCGGTTATGGTGCAGTCCGTAGGTGTCATAAGTTCCCAGACGGAAACTTATCCCATAATAGGACAGGTGTTTTCGGGGATAGGCATAGCGTTTACGCCGGAAATTAATTTTAAAAAGAATGCAGTCAGGGTTACGATTAATTTTATGAACAATAACGTTAACAGCTTTCAGGCATTCAGCATAGGAGGAAACACGTTCGAAGAACCGGAGGTATCTGCGCAGAGCTTAACGGATACGGTCGTTATCCCGAGCGGAAAAACCATGGTTATAGGAGGAATCTTATCCTCAAGCAAACAAAAAAATACTTACGGCGTGCCTCTTCTTCAAGATATTCCTCTTCTGGGAGACCTTTTTAAATCGGTAAATTATACAAAAATAAAAAACGATTTAATAATAATGATAACACCGGTCATAACGGGAGCGGCGGGTCACGGAATAAAAAATAATAAATTTTAAACTTTATAACTTTAAAGGGAGGGAAAAATGAATTTAAGAGCCTTAAAATCTCAAAGCGGCTTTACTTTAGCCGAATTAATTATCGTCATGGTGATAATAGCAATTATTGCGGCCGCTTCTATCGGCATTTATACCGGTATGTTCGGCAGTGCGGACGTTACCGCGATAACGGGCAATATTTCCAAGTTAAAGGCGTCATGCGAACAATATGCAAGCATGAACGGCGGAAGTTATACAGGTATAAGCGCCGCCGCTTTGCAGACCGACGGGCTCCTGCCGAGCAGTAGCTGGACTACCGTTACCGATACCGCAACTCCGCCGAATACAAGCTTGGTAAGCTCTTATTATATAGGGCCTGCGGTGGACACGGCAGGTTCCTTTGTAATCGGATTTACGCCTTCTAGCGCCAGTTTTCCATGGCAGTCGGCATTGCAAATCTGCAATAATTTCGAAAATCAGATATATGGATACGCGATAGGCACAAGCGCTCCAGCCGCCGGCGGCTATACATCTATTTCTCCTACTGTTCCTTGCAGCGGCGGTATTAAGTCAACAACATTTTCCTCCGGCGATTCGCTTTACTTAGAATTCGAATAAGCGGGGAAATATGGATACGAACATAGCGGCTTATAATAAAGCGACTTATAATGATAAAGGAACTGCGGCAGAACAGCCACAGTCTCCTGATTCTGCATGGAAACCTATCGCCAGAATTCTTCTGGAACAGAAAAGCATCTCCGAAGAAGAGTTGAAAGAAGCGCTCATGCTTCAGGAAATAATTCCGGGTAAACTTTTGGGGGAGATTCTTCTCGAAAAAAGATACGTTTCCGAAGCCGACATAATGAAGGCTGTCGCTTTACAGTACAACTGCGCCTATATCGAAGAAATAGACATTAATCAAATCGACGATGAACTGGTAGAGTTGATAGACGATACAAAAGACCTATTTCTCGATAAGTGTTTTATTATACTCAAAGGCGGAGGAAAGCCTAAGGTGGCTGTTTACAAACCGGATTTCGAGATTTCTACGCGGATCGCAAAATTCATACCCGACTACGAACTGCTGATATCTACAAAATCCGCTATTTACGATGCTATAAATTCAAAATATTACGCAAATAAAGCGGCGGGTAAAGGGGATGCGTCCGGAATAATCAGGGAAGCAATCGCTGTAGCTAAAGCTAAAAAATCGGCTAATATCCGCATTAAATATACGTCGGAGGGCTTTTATATAAACTACGATACGATATATGGAACTGTTTCTCCCATTAAAACAATAGATATAAAGACCGGACAGGCAGTTATCAATATTCTGGCGGGCTATTGCAAAATAACGCTCGTTCCGGGGAAGCCCTCAAGTTCCAAATTTTTACACGACAATATAGATATGCGCGTGGAGTTTCTGCCTGTCGAAACGCTTTCAGACGGCAATATTTTCGAGGCGGTAATAAGGATACATTATTCTTATTCTAAAGATCTTTTTGAAATTGATCGTTTAGGTTTCCCTGAATCCAAAATTAAGGAGTTAAAACAGATAAGGACTTATTCGAGCGGCATAGTCATAGCAACCGGTCCCACGGGAGCCGGGAAATCGACGACGTTTTATGCGGTCATAAAATATCTGGCGCAGATGCGCAAACAGATTTTTACTATAGAGGACCCTATAGAGAGCCATTTTTCAGAGATTAATATTACCCAGCTTGCCGTAAAAGAATCGTTCGATTTCTCCGATGCAATCCGTTCCGTATTGCGCTGCGAACCTAAAATAATCATGATAGGCGAAGTAAGGGATAATATCACTGCGGAATTAACGGTTCAGGCATCGGATACGGGTCATTTAGTATTAACTACGGTTCATACGAATTCTGCTCTTTCCTGTTTTAAAAGACTGGAATCGCTGGGCGTAAAACCGTCAAGGATAATAGATAACGTTAGAATGGTAACTGCGCAGAGGCTTTACATAGAATTGTGCGAAAATTGCAAGATTCCGAGGCTGTTAAGTAAAGATGAAAGAGTGTTTCTGAAAAATTCTAAAATTGAAAAAATTTCGTTGTACACTATAGAAAATGTTTACGAGCGCAACCATAACGGCTGTCCGCAGTGCAATTATACCGGCTATAAGAAAAATCGTAAGGCTATTATAGAAATAGCCGTTTTCGACGACGAAATGAGGCTCGTTGCCGAAAATTCCTCCCCGGTAGAACTTGAAAGAGAATTTATAAATAAGAAGGGGTTTATACCGCTTAATTCTTATGCGTATAATCTTTTATCCGAAGGCAAAATAGATATAAACCAGTATTATATGATAACAAATAAATGAGCAGGACATATGCAATATATTATTAAGAGCGAAAACGGCTTTGAGCTTGTAAACGGCGGATCAAGCACAGAGGTAAAAGAACGCCTGCTTGAAAACGGCATTATACCCGTTTTGGTAATTCCGTTTCCCTTTAATCTGTTTAAGATGAAATCTAATGCCGGTTTAACGGATAAGGAATGTAAAGACCTCTTCTTTCAGCTTGCCGGCTTGGTCCGTTCGACAGGCAGTATTGTCACGTCCGTAAATTTGCTGTATAATAAAATCGACGAAACGCAAAATACGGCTTTTACATACAGGTCTAAAATCAAAAATATAATAAAACATGCGGCAGCTTATTATTATAAAGATAAATTTAAAAAGTATATCGGATTTTTAAAGGCTTTGAGGCAAAATATTTCGGAAGGCGCTTTTATGTCTGCGACGTTTATAGAGTATAGGTTTGACGAGGTCGCAATAAGCCTGCTTAAATCTGCCGAGAAAACAGGCGATTTGTCGGGTGGATTTTTAAAATGTTCGGAATATTTCGAATCTAAGCGCAAGTATAGAAATTCGATTTTAAATACCCTCGCATATCCAGGACTTTTATTTTCTTTATTATACGCGGCTTTTTTAGTGTTTTTATTTTACGTTATTCCGGAGTTCGCTAAATTTTTTAAGCAGTTCCCTCATATGCCGGCAAGCACCGTTTTTGTCATCAATACATTTGCTTTTTTAAAAAATACTTATTTTTATTATACGGGATTGTTTGCCGTACTTGTTTTAACGTTTTTTTATTTTTTTATTCTCAATAAAAACAACGCAAGAACGAAGTTTTTTAATGCGCTGGCGCAGATACCCATAGCAGGAGCCCTTTTCCAGTTTGAGTTCCTGAGATATTTTATGTACGAATTCAGCCTTTTTATTTCGAGCGGAACCGATATTATGCAGATTATAAAATTTTTTAAAGAAAATACGGCTAACGATTTTTACAAATCCAAATTAGAAATTGTATATCTGCATGTTATAACCGGTTACAGCCTGACCGAATCATTCAATATTGCCGGTTTTTTAAGGCCGCAGGATATTTACTATCTGGATTCGGCAGAAAAATCGGGGGATTTAGAAGCGGCAACCATGGAATTATCTAAAACATACGGCGAAATGTTCGAATTAGAAATGAAGATATTCAAAAATGCATTATCTACAATATCGGGCGCTTTAGTGGTTGCCTTCATATTAATTATATTTTTAAGCGTCTATCTCCCGCTGATTAAAGGCATGATTAGTTTAACCGGACAATAAATAATGGCGATATTTATAAGCATCGTATTGATAATATTGTCGTTTGTTTTTTTATTGGCAAGATTCGGTTTGGAATCTATTATTTTTACTATTATATCGGTGATAAATTTTTACTTTATCGCAGTTTTCTATCTCAAAACAAAAGAATTGCAAGTGCGGATGCGTCAGCGGATGCCGGAGGAAGTTGAAGGTTTAATAGAAAATTTATCCGAAAAATCGGGAATAGACGGTTTAACGGGCGTGTTCAACAGAAGCTCGTTCGATAAATATTTTAGCGAAGTTTACCGTAAGTTTAAGCTTAACGGCGAACTCTTCTTTATCGTTTTTTTCGATATAGACCATTTTAAGGACTTTAACGACACATACGGACACGAAGCGGGCGATACCGTTCTCAGAAGCTTTGCCCAGGGGATTTTTAATAATATAAGAAAGGACGAAGACAAGTTTTTCAGATTCGGAGGGGAAGAATTCGTTCTTATCGTAAGAAAATGTAAAGTTCCTCTCGTGCAGGAGGCTGAACTAATAATAAAAAAGTTAAGAAAGGTAGTCGAGGATTTAACTATCCCAGGTCTTCCCAAAATTACATGTTCGATAGGCGTAGGTTTTCCCGATGACGTGAAAAATAGGCAGGAAATTTTAAAAGAAGCGGACGAAAATATGTATCTGGCTAAAGAAAACGGACGGAACAGGGCTTATATAAATAAAAATACAGTAATTATATGACGCTTATAATTATAATTATAACAATTACGGCATCGGTATTTATATTGTTTGACCGGCAACAGGACGGCTCCGATGAATTCGGCCAGGATTACAGTATAATAGGAATTGGAGAAGCGAAAGGCGTTTATATCGTTAAGGCTGAAAATTATTATATCGTTGTAGGAAAAAAAGTAAAAAACGGAGGAAAAGCTATGAAATTATTTTTAGAATTTGTGGACGAAAACGGTTACATGCCGCTGGAAATGTATTTTTTTATAGTAAAAGATACATTTCACGCTCCCGTCAGTCATTATAGATGATTACAACTTGAACGAAAACCTTTCAAATTAGGAACGTTTTCATAATTTATTTATAGAATTTCCGCCGGCTTGATTATCTTTCCGTATAGTGCTATATTTATTTTATAGAGTTATAAATTTTTAAACAGAGGTTTACGATGTCGGGCAGAGATTTAATAATCAGTGAAATTGATAGAGTACCGGAAGAACTTCTTCCCGAAATATTGGATTTTATTAAATTTTTAGAAGTTAAAGAAGAAAATACGATTCATTCTTCACAGGTTCTTTCCGAAAGAATTTTTGAAAAGATATGGGATAACGCCGAGGATGCCGCATATGACGCCTTATAAAAAGGGCGATATAATTCTCGTTCCCTTTCCTTTTAGCGATCAAACATTTTCTAAAAAAAGACCCGCGGTCGTAATAAGTTCCGATGTTTACAATAGCCGTTATTTAGATATAATTATAATGGCAGTTACAAGCAATACCCAAAATCCTCTTAGAATCGGAGAGTGTCTTATCGAGGATTACGTTTCTGCCGGACTCTTAAAGCCGTCGGTTATTAAGTCCGCTATATCTTCGATAGATAAATCCCTGATTTTGAAAAAATTAGGGGCATTGTCATCCGGCGATTTAGATTTGTTAGATAAAACGCTAAAAGAATTACTATCCTTATAATCATTTTTTATAAAAAATCC
>JAJYZM010000054.1 GCA_021799935.1 bacterium
TCTCATACCGTATCCTACGACGTCTCCCGCATCTCCTTTAATTATTATTTTGCCCGCATTCATCGTATTGCCTATATTGTCCTGAGCGTTATTGTTTACGATTAAAGTAGGTCCGTCCATGAAAGCGCCGATATCGTTTCCCGGAATCCCGTTAATATTAATAACGACGTCGTCTCCTTTAATCCCGTCTCCTATATAATACTGTCCGTTGATATTTTCGAGAAAAAATTTTTTAATGCCTTTTCCTATTCCTTCTCTAATAAGCCGGTTAAGTTCTTTATAATCCATTCCTGCGGCATCTATGGTTATCATCTCTTCGTTAACGCTCCTTTTCTTTCCTGTTTTTGAAATAGATTACAGCCCGGCATGTTTAATTCCAAGCGCTTTTAATTCGGCATCCGTTAATTCGACGCCCCTTAATCTTTCTCTTGAGCCCCTCAGGCTTTCGATAGAATTAACTCCCATAGCTCCCAAAACTTCCTGAATTTCATGGCTCCACGCCGAAATAAGATTATACAATCTCTCTCCGTAAACTTCGGGGTCGAGCCTTCTTACGAGTTCAGGTCTCTGCGTTGTAATTCCCCAACTGCAGTTTCCGGTATTGCACTTTCCGCAAACATGGCATCCCATAACTACGAGAGCGGCGGTTCCTATAGCAACCGCATCCGCGCCCAGAGCAATAGCTTTTACGGCATCTGCGCTAGACCTTATGCTTCCCGCGGCTATAATAGAAGCCTCGTTCCTGATACCTTCATCCCTAAGTCTTTCATCGACTTGGGCAAGGGCAAGCTCTATCGGTATGCCGACATGGTCTTTAATTATATTAGGAGCGGCTCCCGTTCCTCCGGTATAACCGTCTATATAAACAATATCCGCACCCGCCCTGACTATTCCGCTTACTATAGCGGCTATATTATGCACTGCCGCGACTTTAACGGATACCGGTTTCTCATAATCGGTAGCCTCTTTTACGGCGTAAATAAGCTGTCTTAAATCCTCGATAGAGTATATGTCGTGATGGGGAGCGGGGGAAATTGCATCCGTTCCCACGGGAATCATCCTTGTTCTGGATATATCCGCGCCGATTTTTTCGCCGGGAAGATGTCCTCCTATGCCCGGTTTCGCACCCTGTCCTATTTTTATTTCTACCGCGATTCCGCTGTTCAGATAGTCCCTATGAACGCCGAATCTACCAGAAGCGACCTGGACGATTATATTCTTGCCGAACGGAACCAGGTCGTCATGCAATCCTCCCTCGCCGGTATTCATAACGATTCCCAAAGCTCTGGCGGCTAAAGCCATAGCTTTTTGGGCATTAAGAGAAATAGAGCCGTAAGACATTGCACCGAAAACGAACGGCGTCTGCAGTTCTATTTGAGGAGGCATTTTCGATTTTAAAACGGGCTCGCCGTTTTCGTCCAAACCGACGTCTAATCTCGAAGGTTTTTTGCCTAGATAAGTCCTAAGTTCCATAGGCTCCCTAAGAGGGTCGATGGACGGGTTGGTAACCTGGCAGGCGTCTAAAAGTATATGGTCGAAATATTTTTTATATTTGAAAGTAGTTCCCATGCCGGAAATAACTATTCCGCCGGTTTCCGACTGCCTCCATATATTTTTTATGAGTCCTTCCTTCCAATTTGCATTTTCTCTAAGAACGGTAGGATTTTTAACTATCGATATAGCGCCTTCCGGACAGTATGTATAGCATCTGCCGCAGGCTACGCATTTAGAATGGTCTGCAAGAATTTTATCTCCGCCGAAACTGTATGTCCCCCATCCGCAATTCTGGATGCATCTTTTGCACCTGACGCATTTATTATGGTCTATTAGCGCCAAATATTCGGATTGTATATTGGAAAAAGAGGATTTTGTCATAAACCGAGCAATCCTCCTTTCTGATGTATATTTTTTTCTTCAAATTCAACGATAACCGGTTCTCCGGCTTTAGGCGACCATACGATATCCGGAGACGGACAAACTGCTCTGATTGCGGCTTCTTCCGATGCTACATAAGTAAAATCGCCCATAGCGGCGGCAACGAGAGGCCTCAGTTTTATCCTGTCGTTCATAGCGACCATACCGTTGGAATATCCGAATACTATGGCAAAAGGCCCGTTTAAAAGCGCACTGCCGTAAATCTGCCTTAATGCGGTAAATAACTCTTTTTTTTCGCCGTCCATTTTATCGATTTTCTGATAAAACGGCGAAGCTAGAACAGTTAGGGCAAGGCTTATAGGAAGCTTATGCTTCCTTATAAGAAGGTCTAAAATATATGTTATCGCTTCGGTATCGGTTTTAAGCGCAAGATTATATTTATACATTTCAAGATACCTTTTGTTTATTCCGTAAGAAGATATTTCTCCGTTGTGAACGATAGACCAGTCTAAGAGCGTAAACGGATGAGCGCCTCCCCACCATCCGGGCGTATTTGTGGGAAACCGATTGTGCGCCGTCCACATATATCCTTCTATTTCTTCTAATTTGTAAAAATCGGCGATATCTTCGGGATAACCTACCCCTTTAAACGCCCCCATGTTTTTTCCGCTGGAGAAAACGTATGCCCCGTCGTAATTCTGGTTAATCAGCATAACGCTGTTGACTACAAAATCGTCGTCCCCTTGTTCGTGAAACAGTTTGTCCGGCCTGTCGGATTTAGGCTTTATAAAATAGCGGTGCAGATAAGGATGGTCGTATATTTTAGAAGTCCTGAACGTGGGAATAGGCTCTTCTTTTTCTATAATAAAATTATTTTTAATATATTCTTCGACGTCCGCTTTAGCCGAAAGGTTATCGTACATTATATGGAAAGCATATAATTCGGCGTAATCTGGATAGTTTCCGTAAACGGCAAAACCGCCGCCTAAGCCGTTTCCTCTGTCATGCTCCACCGATATGGATTTTTTTATATCGCTGCCGTTCGTCTTAATTTTCTTAGCGTTTATAATGCCGCATAATCCGCATCCCGATATATCCCTTTCCGCATTGAATTTATTTTTTATCCTGAGCACTTTAATCCCTCTATTTTTTTATAAATTTATGCAATATAATCGATTTTAAATATAACATATATACATTTTTTTAACAATATGTCCTATAGAATATTTTCGTCTATTATCCTTTTGAATTCCGGATCCAGAGTCTTTTTTACAGGCGGAAGCCCTAATTTTTTACGCATGCCTTCCTGCGGGTCGCCGAGTCTGAGCGTTTTAAAGAAAAGCTCCTCCGCTTTTTTAACGTTCCGCGGACCGACGTCGTTCTTTATAGCAAGATTTTTTAGCGTCGTAAGAACGGTTTCCCAGCTGTAATTTTGAGGACACAACTCAACGCACGTATGACATTCAAGGCATTCCCACACTATTTTAGAAGACATCGCCCTTTCGACGTCATTGTCCAGAATCATTTTTATAACTAAAGGCGGGTCGTAAGATTCAAAAGAAAGGCTCATGGGACAGTCGTTTTTGCATGCGCGGCAATTATAGCATCTTACTAAAGAATCCCTGTCGAAAACAGCCGAATAATCGGTCAACGCCTTTATGGCGTTAAACTTTTCGATAAACTTTCCGGCTTTGATTTTATGCTGCGATATAAAGTCCTCCGCACCTTCTATTCCGAAAGCAAGGCACATAAGTTCTTCTAAGGTTATGACCGGAATCTGGCGGTTAAGCCCTTCTTTTAAGAGCATAAATTGATTTGTATCGAACTGGGTAAAACATGAGGGACATACCGTAGAAATGGCATCGGCTTTGCTCTCGTTGATAGAATCTAATTTTATCCTTGCCATAACAAGCGATTTATCATGCTCGTCAACCCTGTCCAATGCCTGTCCGCAGCACATCATCTTGTTCTTATAATTTACTACGTTTGCCCCTAGCGCCCTTAAAATATTGTCGTATTTACGAGGGTCGAACGGGGAATCGAAATTTATGGCATGGGAAGGCCTGACTAAATGGCATCCGTAATGTATGGCGATATTTAAGCCCTTAAGGGGATATTTAACGTTTGCCCTGATTTTATCTAGTCCTACTTCGTCGTGAAGATGCTCTATAAAGTGATATACCGACGATTTGCCGGAGAAGTTCAAGTTAAGGTTCTCGAGTGTTTGATTCAATTTTTTTTGATACGGAAGGTTAGACGATACTTTCGCCCTTATCTGCTTAAGGTTTGAATAACAACCGGTGCAAACAGACATAATATCTACATTTTCATTTTCGGCAAGGGCTATGTTTCTAATTCCGGTTAAATCGAAAAGAGTTTCGTCTATGTTTTTTACTAAAGATTTTTCGGGACAGCAGGTAAAAGAATCGATATCCCTGAATTTTATATTTAATCTTTCTAATACTAATCGTGTAGCTTTTTCCATAAATGGAAACTTTGCCTGTATGGTGCATCCCCAAAAAAAAGCATATTCTTTATTCATCATTTATTTTTATTTATGGTATAATTAATAAATAGTTTAATTTAAATTATTAGCAAATTTAACAATAAACCCATTATAAACATTATAAAATATATTAAAAAAAAATTCAATTTTAAAATGATTTATTTTAAAATCATATGGATATTATAAATGAAATTCAGTCTTTAGAAATAGATTCGTCTGTCGATTTCGATTACAATAAATCATTTTCATCCTCCAATAAGCCTATCGCTATAAAGGGAATCAAGAACGAAATCCTTTACATGAACGAATCTGCAAAAATACTTTCCAATTCTTCCGATGAAACCATATTCGTTTCATACGACCAAAAATTATCCGAAGATGTAAAACGCATAAATGAACTTAGCCATATAGCGATAAATAAAACAATAAGCGTCAAAACGGAAAACGGGCAAATAAAGGAAAGATTTTTTAATATAGAAAGCGTAACTCTTTTAAACAAATTCGGACTTTTTTCAGGAACTTTATTTATTTTTAACGATCTCACGCCCTTAGTCGATTACATCGTCTCTTTAAGAGGCAAATCCTTCAAGGACGGCAAAGTTTACGATGAAATAACCGGTATGTTTTTAAAAAATCAGTTCGAGGAAATCTTTTCGAGGGAAACAGAAAGGGCGGAAAGATACCGTTTTCCGTTATCGGTAACGGTATTTTATTTTGAAAATTTAACCTTTTTCGGACAATCGTTAGGAAACGATAAACTTAACCAGGTGCTAAAATATATAGGCATTTATTTTAAGCAGAAATTGAGAAAAACGGATATAATTATTAGAATAGATTTTAATAACTTCACCGGCATTCTGCCTCATACCGGTTATGAAAATGCCGCTAGAAAATTTAAAAAAATTAAAGACGAATTTTCCGAATTGTTAAAATTCCCCGATAATGTAAAGCCAGTCTTAAAATACGGAATTTCAGAATTAAATTTAAAAAAGCATTATAAAAATTACGATATGCTTATAGAAGAAGCTAAAATAAATTTGAAAGAAAGGAATAATTTAACCCCCAAGCAGAACGGCGGATACGCTTTTTAAATATTTATACGAGGAAATCAAAGAAAATATTATGCTTATATAAATAAGCGCCAAACCTATATATCCGAAGTTCAGATAAAAATGCTTATAATAAATAAGCAGGCAAAATATTCCGAACATCTGAAACGCCGTTTTCCATTTTCCTTCTCTTCCGGCAGAAATAACTATGCCTTTTTCGCTTGCAATCGCCCTTAATCCCGTTACGAATATTTCTCTGAATATTATTACCGCTACTACCCAGGCGGGAATTCTTTTTAGCGGTATCAGCATAATAAGAATAGTTATAACGAGCAGTTTATCCGCAATCGGGTCCAGAAAAATTCCAAGATTAGTAACTAACTTCTTTTTTCTTGCGATATAGCCGTCTATAAAATCGGTTAAAACCGCAAGAAAGAAAAAAACGGCGGCATATATTCCATAAATTTCTTCCTTAAAAAAAAGCAGCGCAAATATTACGGGGATAATTAAAATTCTCGAAAAAGTAAGAATGTTGGGAATATTGTATATCTGCTTTTTATCTTTCATTTGCGCTATTTTTTTTCCTTGTAGTATTCCATAACCTCGTTGACATAATTGCGGGTCTCGTCGTACGGAGGAATGCCGCCGTATTTTTTAACGGCTTTACTGCCGGCATTATAAGCGGCGAGGGCTAACGGAAGATTGCCTCTGTATTTAGCTATAAGACTCTTTAAATATTCCGTGCCGCCGTAAATATTCTGGGACGGGTTAAAAGGGTCGGTTACATCGAGCTTTCTCTGCGTTTGAGGCATTAACTGCATAAGCCCTTCGGCTCCTTTATCCGAAACCGCTTTAATATTAAACCCAGATTCGGCTTTAATGACCGCTTCTATTAATTTAGGGCTTACGTTATATTTTTTTGAAGCCTTTAATATTATATTTTTATATAATATGCGTCCGTAACCGTTAATATCGTTGCCGCTTTTCCTTTGCGTGCGCATATAAAGATTGTATCCGCTCGAAACCGGAATGTTCGAGAAATAAACGGTTCCGTTTTTGCCGACGCGCATATATATATCGGCGGCGGCGGCAACGGAGTAGATTATGTTTATTAAAAAAACCGCGGTTGCAGTAAAAATATATAAAGTCTTCATAGGCTTTCACGCAGTAAAGCATTCATAGCGGCGGCGGCCGATGAACTGCCGCCCAAATTTCCAAAATTACCTATCGCGTTGAAAAAATTATTTTTATAAAGAGCCTCCTTAGACTCGGAGGCGCCTACAAAACCCACGGGCATTCCTATAATTAAAGACGGTTTGTAATTTATG
>JAJYZM010000055.1 GCA_021799935.1 bacterium
CCTCTTTAATATCGTAACCGTATAAATCCTTATATTTTAAGGTATTAGACGTATATTCCCCTTTTTCTATATTTAATTTTTTATTTTTTATTATTCCGGAAATAGCATCGAAATTTTTTTTAAAATTTATTAATATAAATTTTTTTATTTTTTCGGTTAATTTTAAAACGCCGGAAAATCTTTCGGAATTTTTTATTCCGTAGGCGAAAGTACCGCATATCAAAGGTTCGATAAATTTTATGTTCCCGTTCATAGCGTGCCGGAAATATTCATGGAAGGGCGTTATAAAATAATCGTAATCTTTTTCTATAACGGACGACCTTGAAAACATATGCGTATAGAAATTTTCGAACGAGGGGTAATATACTATAAAAAAATCGTAATCGCTTTTATCCGTTTCGAGGTTATAGTTCCTCGACCCGTAAAAGCAGGCAAAAGCGACATTCAGGCATAAGGCTTCTTTTTTTATAATATTTTCGAATACGGGCGATTCCGCAAATGCTTCAAAACCGTTAGAACCCATTTATCCGATTTACCTTCTGGGACTGGCAAGATATTTTTTTAATTTAATTTTTGCCCACTTTATATTCGGATTATATTCTAACGCCTTCTGAAGGCTGACTATGCCGAGGGAAGGAAAACCGAGCCTGTGCAGAGCTACTCCCATATGCGCCCACGCAAGGGCGAAATGCGGTTTGACAAGGATTGCTTTTTGAAAATGCTGAACCGCTGAGTAATAATATTTTCCTTTCATAGCCATAAGAGCTTTATTATATTGAAATTTAGCGCTGTGGACGTTGACCGGGGCATTTGCATTTGCTCCGGCAGGCGCCTTAGCCGCAAAGGTATTCTTTGCAAACAAAACCATGGACAATATCAATATCAGTCCTAAAACGATGCTTTTTTTCATTTTTTCGACCCCCGCTCTTTAATTTTTATAGTTTAATTTTATATTTATATTTAATTGTATCATATAAAAAGCCGTAATTCTACTTCCGCCGCGACAAATAGAATTATGCCCACTTCAAAGATTTTAAAACGGCTTCGCGCCATTTCGCGTACAAAGCGTTTCCGGCATTATCTCCGATTTGCGGGTTGTATATTTTTTCGGTTTTTTTAAATCTCCGGAACATCCCGTCAGTCCAAAAACCCGTGCTTACGGCGCTGAGTCCGGCTATTCCGAAAGCCGTCATTTCGGTAAAACCGCCTTTTTCGACGGCCATATTTAAAATATCGGATTGGAACTGCATTAAAAAATCGTTCTCGCTTGCCTTGCCGTCAACTCTTAATTTATATTTCGATAAATCGAATCCGCTTTTTAAAGTATTTTCGAATTCTGTAACCACGTCTTTGGTCTGGTATGCTAAAGATTCTAAAGCCGCCCTGATTATATGGTTTTTATTCGACGCTCCGGTTAATCCTATAATGAGCCCCCTTGCGTCCGGGTCCCAATACGGAGCGCCGAGACCGGATAAAGCGGGAACGAAATATACTCCCTCGTTGGAAATAACGCTTTTTGCCGCATCGGAAGATTCCGCCGCAGAGCTTATGATGCCTAAATTGTCTTTAATAAAGCGCATAATTTCGCCTCCCGTAAAAATACTGCCTTCAAGGGCGTAATAAGCTGCTCCGCCTAATTTCCACGCGACGGTAGCAACTAATTTATCGGAGGCGTAAATTCTGTTTCCGGTTTCCATCATTGCAAAAAGTCCGGTTCCGTAGGTATTTTTTATTATGCCTTTTTCAAAACCGGAATGCGCGAAAAGGGACGCCTGCTGGTCGCCGAGAATTCCGACTATCGGTATGGATTTTCCGGTAATTTTTTTTTCGGTGCTGCCGAAATTATAATTGCTGTCGCAAACCAAGGGCAGCATTGATTCTTCTACTCCGAATATTTTAAGAAGTTCCTCGTCGTATTTTAAGGTATTTATATTATACAAAAGCGTTCTGGAAGCGTTGGAAGCGTCCGTGGCGTGAACGGAACCGCCGGTCAGATTCCACAGGAGCCAGCTGTCCACCGTTCCGAAAACCAATTCCCCTTTTTCCGCAAGATTTTTCGCCCCGCCGACGTTATCCAGCACCCATTTAATCTTGGTGGCCGAAAAATACGGGTCTAAGAATAAGCCTGTTTTTTCTTTGATAAGATTGCGGTATTCGGATAAATCTTCGCAGGTTCCGGCAGTCCTTCTGCACTGCCATACTATAGCGTTATACGCCGGTTTTCCGGTATTTTTATTCCAAACTACCGAGGTTTCCCTCTGGTTTGTAATGCCTAAGGAAACTATTTCGTAAGAGCCGCAATGTCCAACCGTTTCCTTTAAAACTTTAACCGCCGTATTTAATATGTCGTACGGATTTTGTTCGACCCACGCCGGCTTAGGATGTATTTGCGGAAATTCGCGATAGGAAGAATGTATAATACCGCCGTTTTTATCGAACGCTATGGCCCTGTTGCCGGTAGTTCCCAAATCAAGCGCTATAACCGCCTTTTCCATAATGTCAGCCTTAAAACCGGATAATTATTGTTTACGGTTTATTATTTATTATTATACTTTTTTTCCGCCGCTTTTAAATAGTCGTCGTATTGTCTTCCGGCTCTTATAAACTCGTCCGACGTTAATTCCTGAGGTCTTTTATCTAAATCTATATTTAAACTTGAAAAAATTTTCTCTTTTACGTCCGGAGGCACCCCAAAAAACGAAGCATAGATAGAATTTTTTAGTTTTTTTCTTCTTAATTTGAAAAGTTGGTGGACAAAATAGTTGAAAAACTGGGAGCCTGCGGCCCATACATAATCGGCATCCTCGAAATATTTGGGCGTAAGCCTTAAAACAGTCGAGTCAACTTTAGGCGATGGGTTGAAATTAGATTTTCCAACGTCGAAAAGCTTTATTATTTCAAAATTTAAACCGGCAATGACGCTTAAAGCGCCTCTTCCCGAATCGTTTTCCTTCGAGTAAAGCCTCTCCGCGAACTCTTTTTGAAACATAAGGGTCAAATCCGAAAAAGCGTCTTTTTCTTTTATAAATTTATCTATGACGGGGCCTGAAATCTCGTAGGGAAGATTGGAAATAACCCTGATTTTAGACGAAAGGCTTTTGCTTAAAGCCGCGTAATCGAACTTAAGGGCGTCTTCGTTTACGACATCAACAGCCGGCACATTGCTTTCGTTTAAACCGATTTTATTAAATTTATTAAGTTTTCCTTTGATCAGGTTATAATAAAAAGAATCTATTTCGATTATAGTAAAAGTTTTAACCCTGCCGGCAATAAGGCCTGTCAATACGCCTTCTCCGGGACCTATTTCTAAGACGTCGTCGGCGGCGGAAAAATTGCAGGAATCCACGATATCGGCGGCTATATCTTTATTCGTCAAAAAATTTTGTCCGAAAACTACTTTATTTTTTTTTCTTATATTGTCCATACGGCCGTAAAGCGGTTCATTTATTTGTTTTTAAAGCTCCCATGAAGGGTCGGCGTTTATATTCAAAAATTCTTCCCTGTTTTCTATAGGATGGACGGGCGTTTTAAAAAAACCCGCATATCCTATCATAGCCGCATTGTCCGTAGAATATTTTACGGAAGGAAAAATTATTTTAAGCCCGTTTTTTATCCCCTTTTCGTTAAAAATACTTCTTATCCTCGAATTTGCCGAAACTCCGCCTGAAACGGCTACGGTTTTTACACCGTAAATACGGCAGGCTTCGGCGGTTTTTTTATAAAGAATCTCCGCGACGGTTTCCCTTAAGGAAGAGAAAATATCATAGACCGTACTTTCTTTTATTTTACCGGGACCACCCATACCGTCTATAGCAGAAATAACTGCGGTTTTAAGTCCGCTGAAGCTCATGTCCAAATTGCGGCTGTGCATCATGGGAAAAGGAAATTTAAAGGCGCCGGCGCTTCCTTTTTCGGCAAGCTCGTCGATAATTTTCCCTCCCGGATAGCCGAAACCTAAATAATTGGAAACTTTGTCGAAAAGTTCGCCGCAGGCATCGTCCCGCGTTCTTCCGACGAGTTTTATATCGTTATGCGATTTTACGAGATAAATATGCGTATGCCCGCCGGAAATTACCAAAGCTATAAAAGGGAAATTCTCCGGTGTTTCGCCGGTTTCAAGAAAAGGGCTGAAAATGTGTCCTTCTATATGGTTTATTATTGACAGCGGAATGTTCAGCGCAAAAGATGCCGTCTTTGCTTCCATAAGCCCTATGAGCAGAGAGCCTACAAGCCCCGGACCAGCGGTCGCCGATATTAAATTTACGTCTTTCAAATTCATGCCGGCTTCGGACATGGCCAAGCCGAGAGCTGGCAGAGAAGCCTTAATATGGTTTCTCGAAGCAAGTTCCGGAACTACTCCGCCGTATATGCCGTGTATATAGTCCTGCGAATAAATTATATTAGACAGTATTTTTACGCCGTTTTCGCCCTTTACCTTTAAAAGAACGGAGCAGGAAAAATCGTCGCAGCTGGATTCAAACGCTAAATTGATAATTCTGGTTCCGTTTGCTTTCATCTAATATCTATATGACCGGCTTGTACTTTTTATTTTGAAAGCCCGTTAAGCGCCTGTTTTGAAAGTTCCGCGGCTTTTGTCCGGGGATAGTCGGAAATTACCTGCCGGAATAAAATAGAGGCGTCCGAAGGGTCGGAAACTTTTAAAAATCCGACGCCCTGCAGGTAAATAGCCATAGGAACGTTTGGATTTTTGGGATATATCTGGGAAAACTTATGAAATTCAAGTATGGAAACGGGATATTTTTTCAGGTTAAAATTTGCGGAGGCCCTATAAAACGTGGCATCTGCCGTAAAATTAGACTGGGGATATTTATCTAAAAATTTACGGAAAGCGGTAACGGCGGAGGCAAAGTCTTTTTTGTTATACATAGACAGCGCATTTTTAAAAGCGGACTCCATCGAATTTTCTTTCTTGACGACTACGGATTTTACGCTTGTTTTTCCCGGCAAAACCGGTTCGGCTTTAGCGAGCTTTAATAATTTTACCAGTTCTTTATTTACCATTAAACGGTATTCCCTGAATCTTTTCTGAAGAATATTAAGTTCGTGCGATTCTACCTCGTACCTGCCGTAAATATCCCTTATTTTAGCATTCAGGCTCGAAATTTCCACCCCGTTGTTTGCCGTATTTAACTGCATCTCATGCAGTTTTTTCTCCAAATATGCGTCGTTTTTGGATAATTCGGCCGTCTGTTTATTTAATTTCTTTACCTGGACTTTTAAACGGTGTATTGAATCCGGTTCCATAGGGGCACATCCCGCAAGAATCGACGAAACGAAAAATAATATAATAGAACTGAAGATAAAAACCTTAATAAATTTTTTATTGTTCCTATTCATAGCTTTTCCGCCCCTGTTTTATATGACCGGTATAATTTATAATTTTAATTTATCATATAAATATAGATTTTTCAATAAGAAGACTTTAAAGTCCACTCCGCATCGTAATAATTCTGCATTTCTGGAAATATACGGGGCATTAGCCGCATCATTCCGCTTTCGTTGACGTCTATCATATAAAGCTCCTGCCTTCCCGCAATTTCGGTATCGAACGTAATAATCCTTGAATCTCTGGTCCACGCCGGATGCTGAGCGCTGTATGGGGTATCGGTAACCTGCCTTTCGCCGGAACCGTCGGCGTTCATTATGCACACCTCTAAAGCGCCGTTTACGAAAGTCGTAAAAGCTATTTTTTTCCCGTCGGGCGACCATGCCGGACTGGAATTATAACTGCTGTTGTTATAAGTAATCCTGCGCTGTCCGCTTCCGTCCGAATTCATCACATAAATCTGCGGGCTTCCGCCGCGGCTGGATACGAACGCGATTCTGTTTCCGTTTGGAGAAAACGAAGCCGAAGTATTAATCCCGTCCGAAAAAGTCAACTGCTTCAGATTTCCGCCGTTTAGGCCGACCGTGTAAAGCTCGGTGTTCAAATGGTCGGGGGTGAGCGCAACGGCTAACTTATCGCCCGTCGGCGACCATGCTACAAAATCCGCCGGACCGGGCAGGTTAAGCCTTTTCGTTCCGCCTGTTTTCAAGTTCTTTATAAAGACCGCCGGATTTCCGTCTTTAAAAGAAATATATGCAACTTTGTTGCCGTGCGGAGAAGGATAAGGAAAAATATTTATGGAGGCGTTGTTAGTAATTTTTTTAACTCTGTGCCCCCCGAAATCCATCACTAAAATATTTTTCGAACCTCCTTCTTCCCCGACAAAAAATACTCTCGTCGTAAACGGTCCTTTTATACCGGTTAAAAATTCAAGTATGTCGTCGGCAAATTTGTTTGCGAGAAATCTGTACTGCCCGTCCATTCCTTCAAGTTTTTCCGAAAAAAGGAGACGCTTGGTATAAATGCTTATAAGATTCGCTTTCATTTTTATGATGCCGTTGGACGTTTTGTATTCGCCGGTTATGAGATACTGGGCATTCAGAACGCCCCAATTCGAATAATCTATTTTTTCCGGACTTATCGGGGCGTATTGCGGATTTTCAAGATACGAAAGAGGATTTACTATATGAAAATACCCTATGACCGAAAGGTCGTGCCGTATAACCTTCGCGGCGTTTTTTTCTATTTTTTTATGCTGTCCGTATGCCGAAATATTTTTGAAATCCGGAACCGCGACCCTGATTTTTTTTATCCTCGCGGCGTAAATATTTATATAGACTTTTGCATTGGAATTTACCGGAAAAAAGACTGAAATGCCCGTTAAAACTAATG
>JAJYZM010000056.1 GCA_021799935.1 bacterium
GGGTTATAAGCGATTACGGCGGAGTAAACGAAATTCCGCAGACGTTTTTTATATCGAAAAGCGGGCGCATGATGTTTCACTGGGTAGGAGAGATATCGGGCGGAGCGCTTTACGGGATTACGAACAAGCTTTTAAAAATGAACTAATTTTTTTAAATTGTTTTTTTATAAAAATTAATGTATAAAATTTAAATATATTAAAATTTAAGAGGTCGTATTTATTATATGGCTATAGACGATATGCTTTCCGAACTCAAAGACCTTGCAAAGGTTGTCGACGATGCTACAAAAAAGATAGGAGAATTCAAAAAGCCGGTAAAAGAAAGCTCGGACAGCATACCTCTTGCGCAGGAAGGAATTTTCGACATCATCATGGAGACCGAAAAAGCCGCAAACAACATAATGAACCTGCTCGACGAGATAAACGAAAACTCCAACGATATCGATAAAAGCCTGTATAATTTGATAGAGCTTAATCCTATAAAAAAAATTAAAGAGAGTTTAATTAATCTAAAGGACCTTAATAAAAAAAATTTGGATAAAATTTTAGACGTTCTGTCCCTTCTTTCGTTTCAGGACATTACGGGGCAGAAACTCTATAAAATACAAAACACCCTGAACGAAACAAAAGTTAAGCTGTTAAAGGTTTTAGTGGATACCGAGGTGGAAGCTAAAGACATTCCCAAGGAAAAGAAAGCAGAAATATACGGAAAATTAAAAGATATGGTTGCAGATAATCAAAAAATGGCCCAGAACGACGTAAATTCGATGCTCAGCGAATTGGGATTTTAATGTTCTTTATCGTTTTTTCTTCTTGCTTTTTTTGTACCGATGTGGCATAATAACATTTTTGTATTAAAAAGTCCCCATCGTCTAGCCGGCCCAGGACATCGCCCTTTCACGGCGGCAACACGGGTTCGAATCCCGTTGGGGACGCCAATTTTTCCCGCAATTCTCCCGTTTAAATTATTGACAGCCGGCCTTATTCAAACGGCATATTCTTCCGCTAAAAAATGCTTTTTAATACACAGCTTTCTTATTGACAATTAAGAAAATAAAGATATAAGATATTATGATATAATATATTAACAGTTTCATTTTCATTGCATATGAATATTTTTTTTGATACTATATGATAATAATATTTAATTAGTTAATAATATTTTTATTATAATAGCAAATGGTACTCGAAGATATAAAATACCAGTTGGATCAATTTTATAGTTTTGACAATATAAAATTATCCTTTGAAGTTTTAAATAAAGAGGGTTTTATATATTTTTCAAACGGCAAAATTCTTAACGCCGTTTTAGGTTCTAAGCGAGATATCGATGTTTTCAAAGAATTAAAAGGCATAGATTCAAATATTAATATCTCGGTAAGCATAGGAGAACCTGCGCCGGAAACTACGCTCGATAAATATTTCGATGAAATTTTAGAAATAATTAACGAGAATGTTAAAGAAGATAAAGCAGATATAAATCCCGGCAGGAAAGATTCCGAAATTATAGAAGCCGGCGAAGAATTAAATCCCGCCGTAGTAGTAAGAATTTCCGAAAGCCTTTCGGTAATACCCGGCGTAGAATCGATTATTGCCGTGAAGGATGACGGAGAGATTTTATATTCGAAAGGCGTGGACGATGCCGAATTCGAATCTGCCGATGCGATGTTTTTATATAACCAATCAAAAGAATTAGGGGATATATTAAACTTTAAAACGTTAAAAAGCACGGTTTGCGAATCAAGTAATTATAAAAAAATAATTATTAATAATAAAAATATTTTATACAGCATGAAAATTTCTTCCGGAGTTCAGGTGCTTAAAACGCAGATGGAAGCCGCTAAATTGCTAAAAGATGTATAGTTACTGCCGGAACGCGGTTCGCAGATAGAACTTGCAGGCAGGCAAATAATATATTTATGGACGCTAAAGATAAAAGCATTATAGATAAAATACTTAAAATTGCCGGCGTAGATGCCTGTGCAGTATCTTCGTTGGACGGCGAGGTCTTAAGATATGAAACAAACGACGGCGAAATATTGCCGGAGCAAATAAATAAGGTTTCTCTGGAAATAAGCAAGCTCTTTGCCTCCTATTCTATTTCGTCTATCGATATTACTTCTCTTTATTTGAATTTCGACGACAGAAATATTATAGTGAACGGATTCGGAAGCGGTTTTATTTTTATTTTGAGCAAAAGGAATTCCAACGTAAATCTGCTTAAGATGGAAACTTCTTATTTAGAAAGCGAGTTTATAAAAATTGTCAGCCAATCGCTTGGAAACATTTCCGATAAGCCGCCCCTAATAAACGCTCAAGAGGCTCAAACGGTTGATAACGATAACGGTTCCGGAGCATATTCAAAAAATGAAGACGAAGATGTATTCAATGGGTTTTTTGGCGGGAAAAAAGGCGAAGAAGTTAAAACCCTTAAATTAATTTCGAAAAACAATTTAGACTCGATTAAAGATATTTTTTCTTCGAGCATGGGCCCGATATCCGCAATACTTTTTGATGAAAAAATTAAAGAATTAAACGAGGACGTCGATAACTTTAATGCGGAAAATATCGAAAATTTAATAAACAGACTGTCCGAAGAGATAGAAGACAAGAAAGACAGGTTTAATTTTATTACTGCAGCTAAAAATATTATAAATTCTTAGAACGTTCTTGCTCCGACCTTGAAAAGAAAAGGTTCGGTTATTTATTTTATCGCCGGCGTGGCTCAGGGGTAGAGCAGCTGATTCGTAATCAGCGGGTCGTAGGTTCGATTCCTATCGCCGGCTCCATTAAAAACCTCTTAAATTACAGCTTTAGCGCAAAAATACCCCTCTTGTTATTTTATATTAAAAAGTGTAAAATAACGACATAAAACGACATAAACACATACAAAAACGCATACACTTTTTTTAGGTTATGAGACTCTACAAAAGAGGAAGATTATGGTGGTGTGAATTCCGAGTAGATAAAGCACACTATCGGTATTCCTGCAAAACAGATAATTATAATTTAGCAAAAGAACTGGCCTAACGCTACTAAAATATAGAGGTATATATGAATTTTGATGAAAAATACATAGAGATCATAAGAAATTTTCACTCAGTTAAGCAACCACTTGAGGCTATTGAATTATATAATTTGAACCCTGATTTTTTTAAAGAATACGGTGGAAAATTTATATTTTCTACGGATAAAAATATCACAAAGCTGCCTTTTACTCATTTATTCTCCGAATATAAAGACTATTGTATATCCGCATTTAGAACTTATAATTTTGTTTTCTATAGTCAGGAAATTAAAGAGGCTTATAAGACAAGTAATGTAGTGCAAATTCCTATTGAGAGTTCGATTTCTTATGATTCTAACTTTGCGAAATTTGTTGAGAATTATATGAAAGAAAAGAATTCAACCAATGGAGAGGATTATGAGGCTGGAGAAAAAATTTTATGGCAATTGGTAATGGGGAACGGCATATCGCATGATTATTTTCCTTATATTTTAGAAAATATTTATAAAGAAAATGTGCCATTGGAAAGAGTTATGGATAATGTTAAGGTTATTATTAAATTATTTCATATAGATAAAGATTCTGCCTCCAAAATATATAAGATGAAAGTAAAGAATGAAGAAAAATATATCTTGGATTGCGAAGAGGCTAAAGAATTTATCAAAAATGCTTCGTCTAATGATGAAATAAAAAGAGACATATTGGAGACATATGATATATTTTACCTAATTTTATTGAAAATTATTTGGATAAATAAGACAATGAGGTCCGACAAACAAAAGGCGGAAGCATTATATTATTTTATGGATAAAGAATTGGCAGCTTTATCTCAGAGGGAATTGTTTATAGGTCTGGAATATTTTAGTAATAACAACTTAAAATTTTTCAAGAGAATTAAAGGCGATAATTATGCCAATATTATAGAGGCTGTTAAAAATATGGCTTGGGATTTAATTTTATGCAGGATGTTTGAAAAATCGTATGCAACAAAAATAAGCAAAAGAAGTGATTTTTTTCTTCCTTTTTTTCTTACGTTTGATAAGGGGTTAAGAGAAATTTTGGATGTCTATAAAATGAAATGCTTGATATTTTTTGAAAAAAAATATCCAATGCAACCAATTATTGACCTGAGTGATAAAAATGAATTAATAAAATACATCAATGAAAATTATTATACCGATAATTCCATTCTAAATAGGCAAACAAGGTCAACTATATTAATAGATGATAATTTCAATTCCTATATAAAAACAAAAATAAAACAATCAGAAAATGAAATAAACAATATTCTACCTATTTGAAAATATTTCAATTTATGTGATTTTCCAAAAAATGAACTAAAAATATGATAAAATAGCTTAAAACTGAAAAAGACTTTATTTTATAATAATTTTATATAATGACTGAATGAACATAATGATGTTTATAAATAAGTTGCCATGATATTTAGATTTAGTTATAGGAGGGGAGTGACCCAGATAGAAAGAGAATCACCAAAAAATTAATAATAAGGGTATTGCAATTTATAATATTTATATATAAAATTAATATATAGGAATGAATAATTTATAGTTACAATTGTCAAAGAAATATATTGTTTTAATATGAGAGGTTTTAAATATCCAGTTATAGATAAAAATTGTCCAAATGTTACACTTGAAAATGAAGTTAATGGTAAGGAAGGCAATTATTATAGATTAACAGAACCAGGAACTAGATTGGAAGATAATTTCATTCCACATTATTATATAAAAAAATATAAAAGTCTTATAGATAGATTGAAAGAAAAAAATAATATGATAGCCTTATGCAAAGCATGTGGTTTATCTTTATTTAAATCTAAAAGAGAGGCTTTTATGGCATCTCAAAAAGGAAAGACAGCCGGTTATAATATTTATATGGGATCATTAACGCTTGATTTAGGCATTCTCAAGGCAACATCTTCTAATAGCTTTCCTTCACATCACACTTGGTATCCTTTTGAAGATATAATATTTTCGAGTCTTTTTAATAAAATCGAGGAAATTGATAATGGAAACTGATATTTTAGAAATTGATAATAAAAGAAAAGAATTTTACATTTTAACTTATTATGAAGGTATATTAGAAGAAGTAAATATTGAAGAAGGTGTTTTATTTCTATGCAATGAACACAGGGAAGACGAGACTGAACTTTGGCTTATGATAAAACCGAATAATAAGGAAAATCTACATAAATATCTTTCTGACGAAGAACCCTTATTAGATTTAATAAAATCATCTAAGGTTTTTTTATGCCGTAGGGATTATGCTGATTATGAGAAGATTTTATTATTAAAAGATATTTCTGAGGATTTAGATCAAGTTAAGCTCCCTGATCCGAGAGCATATCTTGGATATGACTTCATTAGCATTTTCAATCTAACGAATGATAAATTGTTATATGACTATGATAATAAAAAATTGGCATATGATTTATCCGAGTTTACATTTGCCCATAATCATTTAACAATATTAGGGCATATGTATAATTATGGTCTTTTTATAGAAAATACTTTTAAAATTGATGAAATGCAAAATTTAGTTGAAAATAAAGATTTTAAATATGTTCCGCAAACTAAAATTGATAAAAAAAATATTATAAACAAAAAAACTGAAGAATATAAATTAGAAAATGATTACTCATTGGCGGCATAATGGTCGAAAAAGAGCTTTTAAATAAGTTAAAGTATTTTATAAAAGATATAAGTTTTCAACAAGTCAAATTAGTTAAGGTGGATTTTGAGGCCAGTGAAAACTTATCGGGAATATATCAAAATGGCATGATTAATAGACAATCCTCATTCAATTTGATTCAAACATATATGGGCAATACATCTGACGATAAAGAGAATGAGATGTCGATAGCATCCGGAGCATACACTTTTGATTTGATAGATAAGATAATTGGCGGAAATGAGGTTAAAAAATTAAAAAAGTCAAATTTATCAAAAGAATTAGAGATTAAATATAAGTTAAATTACCAACTAATTCTATTCTTAAAGAATGAAAATATATTAATAAATGAATCCGATGATATTAAGAAAGAAGTTTTAAGGGCTTTTTACGAACATAGTGGAAAAAATGTTATATTTCCATATATAAGACATATGGTAGATATATTATCACGCGAAGCTGGTTTTTTAACTCCTTCGATACCCCCTATTATTTTTAAAAGTAGTTAATATTTATTTTGTAATCTGCATCAAAATTTAGTAGTAAAACGGTAGTAAAATTTTCTAAAAACCACTATAAAACGCCACAAAATACCATAAATCAAAATCGCTTCAAATCAAGATAATAAGCGTAGATGCGCGGTTTTAAGTTAATGTTATGCCCGCATTCGTAATCAGCGGGTCGTAGGTTCGATTCCTATCGCCGGCTCCATTAAATACAAGTATAAAATGGTTCCTCAAGAAAGCGCGGGTCATACGCCAAATCTCAAAAATATATTTAATTTTTCAATCTCCGCCTTCATATCCGCCTTCGCCTCTATGCTCTCCGTTATCGCCGCCGTGCCATCCGTTATCGCCGTGCCATCCGGCAGGATGCCCGTCATAATAAGGGCCGCAATTCCAGCCGGCGCAGCATCCGGTTGCGAAAGATACCGTAAACATTATCATTGCTAAGAGGATAGCGATTGTTATTATCGATGCCGGTTTGTTTTTTAGATTTTCAGACATGATTTTGGTCG
>JAJYZM010000057.1 GCA_021799935.1 bacterium
AAAGCCGGCAGTTATCTCGACGTAAAAAAAGTTAAAAAATTAAAAGAAGAAGTTAAAGCCATAGCGGCGATTGTAGGAAAAGATATGGAAAATTATAAGGAAATTATACAAAAAAGGACGCAGTTGGAAAACGAAATTATAGACCGGTCATCCTTAAAAAGTTTAATGGCGATAGGCATGCAAAGGCTGGAAGAATTACTGGAACAGGAAGGCGAAAAACCGGAAGCAGGAACTAAACCGGAAACTGAAATCGACAGGGACGAAATTAGAGCAGAATTGGACTCTATGCGCAAAGAAATAGGCAAACTTTCGGAAAGAGAACGTTTATTGGAAGCGGAGAGGAAAAAATTTCAAACGGTATTCGATATCGAATCGCTATTCGATATTTTATCGGAAAGTACGAAATCTTCCTCCGGCATATACGTAAAAAATTGATGCATAGAAAGAAGCCGGAAGAATATTAATTTGTTTTTTTTAAATCTATTTTGTATTCGTTTATTTTTTTTCGCAGAGTATTCCTGTTTATACCTAAAAGTTTGGAAACTTTCAACTGGTTAAAATTATATAGATTCAGGATTTCTTCTATAATGATTTTTTCGGTCAATCCCATTATGGATTTATAAACGTCGTTAATTTCGGTATCTTTGACCTTTTCGGCGTAATTTTTTATCTTATGCCTTATAATGTCTTCAAACGGATTGATTTCCGTTTTTTTATCTTTTAAGCTTCTATCAATGCTTAAATTATTCTCGTCGTTGCCCAATATTTCTATGAAGTCCTCGGAATTTAATATAGACGAAGGAGACATAATCATGCATCTTCTTATGGCGTTTTCTAATTCCCTGATATTTCCGGGGAAATTATATGATTGAAGGAACGAAAGGGCATCGCCGCTTAACCGTTTTTCCGGGATGTTAAGCTCTTTAGAAAACTTTTTTATAAAGAAGTCGGCTAAAATAGGTATATCCGATTTCCGTTCTCTTAAGGGCGGCAGCGTAATTTCTATAACATTAAGGCGGTAGTATAGGTCTTCCCTGAATTTTGCGTTTTTAATCATCGACTTAAGATTTTTATTCGTAGCGGCAATAATCCTGACATCGATTTTAACCGGTTTATTGGAGCCTACCGGTTCAACCTCTTTTTCCTGTATTACGCGCAGGAGTTTCGCCTGAAGATTTAAAGGCATATCCCCTATTTCGTCTAGAAAGATAGTTCCGCCGTTCGCGCTAATGAATTTCCCTTCTTTTTTTTCGTTCGCGCCGGTATAAGAACCTTTCTCGTGTCCGAATAGTTCCGATTCGAGCAGTTCCGAAGGAACGGACGGAGTATTGACTACAATAAACGGCTTATCGCTTCTTACGCTGTTTAAATGTATAGCTCTCGCTACGAGTTCTTTGCCGGTGCCGGATTCTCCCAGAATCAATACGGTGACGTTGTTATGCGACAATTTGCCTATGGTTTTGAAGACTTCCTGCATAGTTTTGGATTTGCCTACCAGCAGGGTATCGAGAAAATCTTCAGACTTTTCTATCTTTTTATTTGCCGAAGTATCGTTCTTTTTTATTTTTTCTATTATGCCCAGAATTTCTTCCAATTCAAAAGGTTTCGTTATATAATCGTACGCACCCTGCTTCATAGCGTCTATCGCGTTTACCATAGTATTCTGGGCGGTCATAATTATTACGTTAGGCTTGTCATCCAATTTTCTCGTATAAGCCAATACTTCCATTCCGTTAATTTTTGGAATCCTTATATCCAAAAATATCGCAAAATAATCATTGCGTTTTATATGAGACAACGCTTCCTCTCCGTCTGAAGCGGTATCGATAATAAATTCGTCTTCCAGGAGTTTTTTTAATACGTAAACCAAGCTTTGCTCGTCATCGACGATTAAGATTTTTTGTTTTTTCATATAAGGAATATTTATTATATCAGGTAGGTATCGAGTAAATCTTCCTTGACCACCTTAGAAACATTTTCCGGAACCGATATTATGGAATTCATATAGCCGAGAGAACTGACCATCGCAGGTCCGGATTTTTTATAGATTTCCGAATATACGGCGCCGTCTTTATAAAAAGTACGCGCGGGTATAAACTCTCTTCTTTTATTGCTCTTAATATACTCGAATGCGGATTTAGATTTAATTACCTGCATGCGGCTGTTTATTTTAATATGGCGGTTAATAAAAGGCTTAACGAATACCGCTAAGCAGGTATAAAAGGCGAGCGGATTTCCGGGGAGCATAAAAACCGGTATTTTTTTATTAATCAACCCGAATGAGAACGGTTTTGCCGGTTTTATGGCGACCTGCCTGAATTTAATTTTGAATCCGACGGATTCGAGTGCTTTTTCGGTAAAATCTTTGTCGCCGAAAGAAGCGCCGGCGGAAGTTATTATTATTTTGCTATTTTTTGCCGCATACGATAAAGTTTCTTTTATTTCTTTTAAATCGTCTTTGCATACGGCGTTATTTAAAACGGCGCATCCGTTTTGCAGTAAAAAGTTTTCCGCCAGTATTCCGTTAGAATTAAAGATTTTGCCGTATTTAGGCTTACGGTTAAAATCGATTATTTCGTTGCCGGTAGAAATAATCGATACGGATATTTTTTCATATGCCCTTATTTTTTTAATATTGCACGATGCTAGCAAGGATATGTTTTCAGGGGTCAATCGGGTGTTTTTATTTAAGATTATGTCTCCGTTTTTAATATCCTCGCCTTTTTTTCTGACATTTTTATTAGGTTTTACCGGTGCCTTTATAATCAGACGGCCGTCCTCTACTACGGCATCTTCGACGGGAATCACGGCGTCAAGCGTTTCGGGAAGGTAGCCTCCCGTCATTATGCGCACGGCTGAATCGTGTCTTACCGGGGTTTTTAATCCGTTTCCGGCATATATAACTTTTTTATCTATTTCTAATTTTAAGCCGGCGGTATTTATTTTTGAAACGAAGTTTGAATTTACGGCATATCCGTCCATTGCCGAGTTGTTTTCAGCCGGATAATCTACCTTGGATACGACATCGGAATAAGAAACTCTGTCTATCGAATCCAGCAGGGGTATGTTTTCCGGACTTAAATATATAGCGGCGGAATTGATTAAATTATACGCTTCATCGAACGGTATCATTTTTATCTGGCTATTTTAAGGACTTCGCCGGGGTAAATAGAATTAGGATTTTTTATATTATTCGCGGCCATGATGTTTTTAACGTTTTCATGAAATTTTGACGAAATAGCATAAAGAGAATCTCCGAATTTTACCCTGTAATGCAATAATCCGGCTTCCGTATTTTTACGGCCTCCGTTGCCGATATACGAGTATCTAATATTCGGTTTGCCGCCGCCTTTTAAAAATATTTTTTCGCCTGAATGGATATCGTTTCCTCTGATATGATTTATGTTTTTAATAAAATTCAACGACAGATGAAATTTTTGGGATATGCTCCATAAAGTCATGCCGGGCTTTACTATAATGTAAGTTAAGCCTGCATTGCTATAATTTTTACTGGCATAAGATCTGCCGGAGCCTCTTGCCCCGGGAATATTAATTCTTTCGCCTACTTTAAGCATGGAATAATTGTTAAGGCCGTTGTATCTTTCGATTGTTCCAAGCGGCACCCCGTATTTAGAAGCTATTCCCATAAGCGTATCGCCGGGTTCTACGGTGTAAACGGTATTATTCTTAGGCCTGGAATAAGCGGTATAAACGATACGAGGTTGTTCAGGCACGTATCGTTTAACGTGTTGAAAATTTTTTTTAAACCTGCCGTAATCTTTTGCCGGTATATTCAGCATGAATCCCGGGTCGTCGGGAGGAGTCGCGTTTCTTAACAGTTCGGGATTCATCTTATGAAGCCTGTATTCCGAAATGCCTATGCATTTCGCTAAATCATACAGGCTTGCCGAATAAGGAACGTTTACCTGTTTAAACTTAATCGGTTTTTTATAATCTATATTATGGAATCCGAAATTTTGAGGATCCTTTGCAATTATTGCCGCCGCAATGATCTTCGGAACGTATCTTCGTGTCTGTCCGGGTAAAAGATACGGCCTGTTTTGGGAGATCGTCCAGAAATTCCCTCCCGGATATAACGACAAAGCTCTTTCTATGGTTAATTCTCCGGAATTATAAGCGGCTGCGGCAAGATACCAGGAGCCGAATTTATTAAAAAGGTCTTTTAAATATTCGCCGGCCGCATATGTCGATTCCACGGGATTTCTTCTCTCGTCGACCCACCAGTTTATAGTCAAGCCGAATATCCTTCCGGTTGACGGTATAAACTGCCACATGCCGCTGGCTCCGGCATAAGAATATGCCGTAGGAGAAAAACCGCTTTCAATCATTGCGAGATAAGCCAGATCATTAGGCAGTCCTAATTTTTTGAAAACTTTTTTGATCATAGGAATATATCTTTCCGACCTTGAAAGCGCATATTTAAAAAACTTTCTCCCCGAAGTTTGATAAAAATGTATATAATGTATTATTTCTTTGTTTATTATCATCGGGAATATGTGGGACAAATTTTTTTGATATTGATAATTATTAAAATCCCCTTTTTTTGCTAAAAGACCCGAATCTGTGAGATTGGAAGAATTTGCGGCAATTTTACCGGAGCCGGCTTTCATACTTTCATTTTTGTAATTTGCAGGGCCGGTTTGGACGTTTCCTGCCGCTGCAACTGTATTTTGATAACCGGATGATTGTTTTTTATTGATTTTATTAATATCTATAGTATTATTGCCGGACGCTATTGGGGAAGACGATATTACCGTTACTTGAGCGGAACCGTCGTTGTCAGGTTTTTTATTTTTATTGTAAGTGGTTTTGAATTTTATTTTTACGAAATTAGTATTGCCGTTAAGATTTGAACCATAGCAATCGGAAATTAAAAAGACGGTAAATATTGCGGTAAAAAAAATATAAAGCAGATTAATTTTTCTCATTATTTATTAGTATATAATTTGTCCATTAATGTTAAATACTTAAGCAATTCCGGCATTTAAAATATTAAACATTAATGATTATAATGCCGATTAGCGTAAATGTCAAATTTATCAAAGAAATTTTAAAAAATTTGTATAAATTCTTGACAATTTTTCTTAAATTTGTTTAAGTATTAAATGGTTTAGATATAACTTAACAAGTTTATTTTGTAAATTTATATAATTTAATAATTATAAAGGGGTTAAAAATGCAGAAAAAGTATTTATTGGCGCCCGGACCGACTCCCGTGCCGGAACGCGCTTTAGCCGATATGGCGCTTCCTATAGTTCATCACCGCGCTC
This sequence comes from bacterium, assembly GCA_021799935.1. The sequence goes on from JAJYZM010000057.1 coordinate 5,292, forward strand.
CGGAATATTCGGTTATACTTCAGGAAGTAAGGGATAATTTGAAATATCTTTTTCAGACCAAGCAGGAGGTTTTAATATTCACTTCAAGCGGTACCGGAGCAATGGAAGGCTGCGTGTCCAATCTTCTTTCGGCTGGAGACCATGCGCTTGCCGTCAGAGGGGGAAAATTCGGAGAAAGATGGTTCGATATTTGCAAAGCATATTCGGTTAACGTAAAAGCTATAGACGTGGAGTGGGGACATACCGTTTCTCCAAAGTCAATCGAAGATGCGTTAAACGAAGACCCTGAAATAAAAGCTGTTTACATACAGGCGTCCGAAACGTCTACTGGCGTTTATCACCCCGTAAAAGAAATTGCCGATATAATTAAAAAAAGGCCGAATACTATACTTGTAGTCGATGCCATTACGGCTCTCGGCGTAACAAACGTTCCTCAGGACGAATGGGGCATAGACGTGGTGGTAACCGGTTCGCAAAAGGCGCTTATGCTTCCTCCGGGACTTGCGTTTGCTTCTTTGAGCGAAAAGGCCTGGGGTTTCGTAGAGAAATCTACGCTTCCGAAATATTATTTTAATTTTAAAAAAGAAAAAAAATCTCTCGAAAAAAATCAGAATGCCTATACTCCTAACGTCCAGCTTATAGTCGGCCTAAGAGAGGTCTTAAGGGAAATCAAGGAAGAAGGGCTTGAAAAAGTTTTTAAAAGACATGCAAATCTTGCTAATGCGGTAAGAACCGCAGTGCAGGCGATGGGATTAAAACTTTATACCGTAGACGAACCGTCAAATGCCCTTACGGCGGTTTGGGCGCCGGAAGGCATAGATGCCGGCAAAATAACAAAACTTATAAGAGAAAAATACGGAATTACAATAGCAGGCGGCCAGGATGCCGCTAAAGGCAAGATATTCAGAATAGCCCATCTGGGTTACGCAGGATGTTTCGACGTCATAACCGCTATTTCTGCATTAGAGGCGGTATTAAAAGAACTCGGTTATAAATTTGAAACCGGCAGCGGACTCAAAGCCGCCCAGAAAGCTCTTTTCGGCGAATAAATTTTGCGGATTAACCATTTACCATTAATTAATTACGTATAATACGGGAGATAAGCGATGTTTAAGGTTATCGTAAGCGATAAACTTTCCAAAGAAGGCATAGATATATTAGCTAATACGGGCAAGATTAAGGTTGATGTTAAAACGGGGCTTAAACCCGACGAACTGAAGCAGATAATTCACGAATACGACGGCATCGTTATCAGGAGCGCCACCAAGCTTACCCAGGATATTATAGAAGCGGCAAAAAACCTTAAAGTCATAGGAAGGGCGGGCAGCGGATTAGACAACGTCGATAAAGCGGCCGCAACCGCCGCCGGCATAGTAGTTATGAATACGCCCGGAGGAAATACGGTAACTACGGC
>JAJYZM010000058.1 GCA_021799935.1 bacterium
GCGTTTGCGTTTCCCGAATTTACGATTAACGCCCTGATAATATTTTTAGAATTTTTTTTGGATATAATAACCGGCGCCGCCTTGACTTTATTGCGGGTAAAAACGGCGCTGACCCTGAGCGGAATTTCGGAAACCATTAGTCCGACGTCTAAATCTTTATTTTTTTTTAATCCGCAGGACTTACCCGAAAATAAAAAATTATTGATTTTTTCCATGGCAATTTTTATATTTCTTGCCGCTGCCGCACGGACAGGGCTCGTTTCTTCCTATTTTTTTAGGTTTAACTATCGGTTTTTGCTTCTCTTCGGTTTCGAAATTTATTTCGTTATGGGTCAGGACGAAATTGTCCGAAAGAAGGCCGGCGCCCGCCAATATATCTCCGGCATTTACGCTGTCCTCGAATTGAACGGTCGAAATAGAATTTAACGCTTCCTCTTTCATTCTGAACTGCATATTTATGAACAGGCCGTAAGCCTCTTTCTGATATTCTATCAAAGGATTTACCTGAGCGTAACCCCTGAGCCCTATCCCCTCTTTAAGAGCGTCTAAAGAAGTAAGGGCATCCTTCCAGAGGCTGTCCACCGCCTGCAGATACAGCGCCTTAATTATATCGACCTTCTCTTCTTGCGGAAATAACGCTATTTTAGCGTCTATGCTTTTCTTTATTAAATCAGAAAAAGTATTAAAAAGCTCGTTCCTCGGCAATTTTTTTAAAGCCGCGACTGCGGCATTTTTTTTTGCTTCATAAGGAACCGCATCCGAATTTAAACCGAATATTTCCGCCGGCATAGAAATTATATCTATCGAAAGGCTTACCCTCACGACTTCCAAAAGCCCTTCTAAGTCCCAGTTTTCGTTGTGCGATTTTTCCGGAACGTAGCTTTCGAAATACGATTCCAATAAAGATTCGATATCGAATATAATATCGCCGTAAATCTCGGAAAGCTCGTCTATCTGCAGTATTCTTCTTCTATACGAATATATAAGCTCCCTCTGTTTATTCATAACGTTGTCGTAATCGATGAGATTCTTCCTTATGTCGAAATTATGTCCTTCTACCTTTTTTTGGGCATTTTCGATAGCTTTCGATATCATGGAATGCTCGATAGCCTGGCCGTCTCTTAACCCAAGCCTTTCTAAGAAAGGCGCAAGCCTTTCCGAACCGAATATTCTCATAAGGTCGTCTTCCAGCGAAACATAAAATCTGGAAGAACCCACGTCGCCCTGCCTTCCGGCCCTGCCCCTAAGCTGGTTGTCTATACGCCTAGACTCATGCCTTTCGGTTCCTATTACGTGAAGCCCGCCGAGTTCTTTAACTCCTTCTCCGAGAACGATATCGGTGCCTCTTCCCGCCATATTGGTGGATATCGTAACGGATTTTTTCTGTCCGGCGTTTGCTATAATATGAGCTTCTTTTGCGTGATTTTTTGCGTTCAGTACGGAATGGGGTATTCCCTTTTTCTTTAAAATAGCGCTCAGCCTTTCGGATTTTTCTACCGAAACCGTACCTACCAGTACCGGCTGGCCGGACTTATATTTCTCTATAATCTCTTCGGACACCGCGTCGAATTTTTCCGCTTCGGTGGCGAATACCAAATCGGTATGGTCTTTTCTTATCATCGGCTTATTGGTCGGTATGACCGCTACGTCGAGATTATATATCTTTTTGAACTCCTCGGCTTCCGTATCGGCCGTTCCCGTCATGCCTGCAAGTTTGTTATACATTCTGAAGAAATTCTGAAACGTTACGGTAGCTAAAGTCTGGTTTTCGCCCTCGACCTTAAGCCGTTCTTTGGCTTCCAGAGCCTGATGCAGTCCTTCTCCGTAACGTCTGCCGTTCATAAGGCGTCCGGTAAATTCGTCCACTATAACGACTTGATTATCCTGAACCAAATAATCTACGTCCCTGAAATAGCAAGCATGCGCCCGCAAAGACTGATTTACGGCATGAAGCTGGTCTAAGTGCCTCGGGTCGTAAATATTTTTTATATTCATTGCTTTTTCTATTTTTTCGATGCCTTCTTCAGTTAATATCGCGGTTTTTAATTTCTCGTCCACCGTGTAATCCGAATCTTTTTTTAAAAAACCGACGGCGGAGTCGGCCTTATAATACAACTCGGTAGTTTCGTCGGATTCGCCGGAAATTATAAGCGGAGTTCTCGCTTCGTCTATCAGCACCGAATCTACTTCGTCTATTATGGCGTAATTTAATTCTTTCTGGACGTAATCGTCTAAGGAAAATTTCATATTGTCCCTTAAATAATCGAAACCGAATTCGTTATTGGTGCCGTACGTTACGTCGCAGTTATAAGCTTTTTTTCTTTCCGCATCGTCTAAATCGTTAGTTATAACGCCCACGGAAAGGCCTAAGAGGTTATACGCCTTGCCCATCCATTCAGAATCCCTTTTGGCGAGATAGTCGTTTACGGTAATGACGTGTACGCCCCTGCCGGTCAGACTGTTAAGATACGCGGGCAGAACGGCGACGAGCGTTTTTCCTTCACCCGTAGCCATCTCGGCAATCTTTCCGGAATGAAGAACCATTCCGCCGATAAGCTGAACGTCGAACGGGCGCATATTAAGGGCTCTTTTGATGCCTTCTCTCGCGACGGCAAAAGCGTCGGGAAGAAGAACGTTCAATTTCTTGTCCTGTTCCGCCCGGGAAAGTCCTTTAAGTTCGTCTCTGAACTTATCGGTAATCCCTTTGATTTCATCGTTTCCAAGTCCGGAATATTTAGATTCTAAAGAATTAATTTGGGCCGCTATAGGTTTCAGCCTTGCAAGCTCCCTCTGGTTGCTCGTTCCTAAAATACTTTTTAATAATTTAACTACCAATGTGAATACGCTCCTTTTATTTTCCAGAAACCTGAACATTTTCGAATAATATGGAAGGGGAACCCGTAGAGCCGAAATAGCGTATATCGTCCGCTATTTTTACTATGCCGTTAAACAACTGCATCAGGTTTCCGCTCAATACTATTCCTTTAACCGGAAAGTCTATTTTTCCGTTTTTAATATAAAAACCGGAAGCTCCGAGCGAAAATTCCCCGGTGTAGGGCTTTGCCATATGAAGCCCCATAAGCTCGTTTATATAAAGGCCTTCTTTAACAGAACTTATTATGTCCAAAATATTGGTTTCGCCGTTTTTTATAAAAAAATTAGTCGAACCGATATCGGGCGGCATAGTAAAAGACCGGCTTACCGAATTTCCGGTCGATTTCAAGCCCGCCCTTTTTGCATATTCTATATCGTAAAGATAGGATTTTACGACCCCCGACGAGCATAAGATTTTTTTTTGCATCTTAACGCCTTCCCTGTCGAATATATCGGTAAGGGCGCCTCCCTGCAAAAGTCCGTCGTCGATAATATCTAACTGAACGGAAAATACTTTTTTCTCTAATTTGCCTTCTAAGAGCGATTTCTTTTTATAGACGCTGTCGGCATAAAAAGACTGTTTTAATAAGCCTAGAAGCTCCGACGAAGTAAAGCTGTCGAATATTATATTATAGCTTCCGCTCGGCACCGCCCTCGCTCCGAGCTGGTCAACCCCTTTTTTCGCGGCGTTCATGGCGGCTTTTTTAAATTTCAGCGCTCCGAAGCTGTGCGAGAAATCGAAATCGAATCCCGAACCGGTGTCTTCCCCGTCGCGTGAAGCTACGGATAAAAATATCTCGTAAAAAGTTTTTTTAGAAGATACGTCTACCCCGTTGGAATTATAAAATCTTTTGGATATTAACGTCTCGGAATAAGAAGGCTTATCGACTTTATATATTTTTTTATCGTAAGAATATGCCGTTTCTTCCATTTCCGTCAGAAGCGATTTTTTTGTATTTATATCTATGCCGCTCCAGTCGCCGGAATAAATGCCTAATTTTTCCGGAAGGCTCGAATCCGTAAGGCTCGCGTCTTTTTCGGCAAAATCGAAATACTCGTTTTCGTCCATGAACTTCAGGAGAGAATACGCGTTCTCTAATGCGCTTATAATCTTTTGCTCTTCAAAACCGAGACAGTATGAAAAACTTATCTTTTTTTTATCGCAAAGCCTTATATTAAGGCCGTTTGTTTCGGCATTGACATAATTAGATATTCTGCCGTCTTCCGACTCCATCTTCAATATTTTAGCGTTAAATAAATAAGCTTCCGATTTTATCCCTTTTTTCCTGGAATAATCGTCTATCAGCGAAATTACGGCGTCAAAACCGTCGCTTTGCTTTCCGAAACTTTCGGCCGACCCATGAAGTTTATTAGGCTCCTTCTCCGAAACCTTACCGCTTAGCTCCCTGCTTGTTCCTTTTATATTCAGGTCCGTACCCATTTTTTATCCGTCCCGTTTTTTATTCTTTTTAAAATCTATATTGGGCATTTATTTGTTGTTTATGCGGGAAATTATGTCTGCGGCTACTTCCTCGATGGACTTTTCGGTGATATCTATAACATAGGCGTTCAGCTTAGTATATATAGATATGGAATGCGCCAGTTCGTTTTCTATGGATTCCTTGGATACATAATCCTGCGAAAGAGGAAGCCCCATTCTTTTCAGTCTTTCCTTTCTTAAATTTGAAATTCTAAGGGGGTCGGAAGTAAGCCCGAATATCTTTTCTTTGGGAATGCCGTAAACCGATTCGTCTATGCTCTGCGAGTCTATTATAGGTATATTCGCCGCCTTAAAGCCCCTCTGAGCAAGAAAGAGGCATAAAGGGGTTTTGGATGTCCTCGAAACTCCGAGTATAAGAGCGTCCGCATCGGATATTTCGTCTATCCTCTGTCCGTCGTCGTGTTTTACGGCATATTCCAGAGCGTCTATTCTTTTGAAATATTCGTCGTTGACTCTGTGAATCGCGCCGGGTTTCCTTTCCGGAGACAGATTTAAAATATTTGCTATGGAATTTAACACCGGGCCTATAATATCTATGCTCGCGATGCCTCTTTCGGCGGATTCCTGAAGCATAATATTTCTAAGTTCGTCTTTGACGAGGGTAAAAATAACCAAGGCGTTTTTATCCGCGGCTTCGGTAATTATTTCCCTTAGTTTTAACTCCGAATCTATCAGTAAAAATCTCTTAAGATGGACGTCCGGAATGGAAAATTGGGATATTGCCGCTCTCGCAACCTTTTCGGCGGTTTCGCCAGTAGAATCCGATACTACGAAAACATAAAACTCTCCGGCTTGCGTCTGCTCGCGAAACCGTTCTTTGTCTTTATTATTCATTTTTATATTATATTTGGGTTCTTAATCCCGATTTTTTCCATAAAAGCATGCCGCCTTTAAGGTTATATACATTGTTAAAACCGTGCCTTTTAAGCATGGAGCATGCAGAATAGCTTCTTGCCCCGCTGTGGCAGACGGCGATGATATCTTTATCTTTATACGCGTTCAGCTCGTTAATCTTTAAAGGGAGAAGCCTTATAGGGATTAACTTTGCATTTTCTATGTGCCCTAGATTGCCGCTGAATTCATGCGGCTCTCTAACGTCTATTATAACCGTATTTTTACCTTTGTCTTCCAATATTTTTTTAAAAGCTTCTTCAGGGGTTATCTGATTAACGTCTCCGAACAGCCCTTCCCTTCTGAAAATATTAAACATTCCGCAATTTTCTCCTTTTTTATTTTTTTTTATGTAAATTTTATTTATTATAATACATAGTTTAGATTTTGTCTATACTCTGCGGGCGCTTTTCTAATACGACCCGCTCTATTTTTATAATTTCAGCATTACGGCGGTTTCGTCGCAATCCGGAAATTTGACGCAGTTTATGCAGTCGCTCCATATTTTATGAGGCAGTTCGGATTTATCTATAATTTTAAAACCCGATTTCTGAAAAAATTTCGGCTTATAAGTCAGGGCAAAAAGGTTTGTGATTTTAAAAAACTTTGCCTCTTCTATGCATTTTTTTATAAGTTCCGTCCCGATAAGCTTTCTCGTGTAAGGTCTTTTTACGGCTAACGACCTTATTTCCGCAAGATTTTCCCATACTATCGTAAGCGCGCATGCCCCTATAACGTCGGGAGTATGGCCCGCCGCGCCAGCGCTTTCTTCGTTTTCGTCTTCGTGTTCGTCTTCTATTTCGGCAATATAAAAATCCCGCAGATGCTCATATATATCGCTCATAGAACGCGGAAGCATCTCGCCCGCCTTCGAATATTCCGAGAATAGACTGTAAAGCGACTTGACGTCGCACATAAGGGCTTTTCTCAGGACGACCTTTATAACCGTTCCGGGCTTAATATTTTTTTTGCGGGCGTCATTTGCTCCGGAGTTTTTACCGTGCGCGCTTTCTTCCGCATCCGTTTCGATTTCTATCTCCGTCGGATAAAAAATAGTTCCCCCGCCTTTTTCGTATCTCTGCCTTGCCGTCTTATACAACTAAACCCCTCCTTTTAAGAATTTCTTTAGCATGCCCCAGCGCCGCTTCCCCGCTTGAATCTCCGGATAACATTCTTGCAGTTTCGGCGACTCTTTCTTCCGGAGAGAGGCTTTTAATTCTGGTATAAGTTTTTCCGCCCTCTATTTCCTTGTAAACGAAAAAATGCTTATCGGCAAACGAAGATACCTGCGCAAGATGCGTTATAAGAATCACCTGATTAACCGCCGAAATGGCTTTAAGCGCTTCCCCCACAAAATTGGCTACGTCCCCGCCTATTCCGGCATCTATCTCGTCGAATACGAAAGACGCGGCATCCTTTTTTTTATTAA
>JAJYZM010000059.1 GCA_021799935.1 bacterium
ATAAAGACAAAGAGGTTTATTCGGTAGATACGCCCCCGCCTTATGTTTCGTCGGCGCATCTTCATGTCGGACACGTTATGAGTTATTCTCAAGCCGAATTTATTATCAGGTATAAGAGAATGAAAGGCTTTAACGTTTTTTATCCTATGGGTTTCGACGATAACGGTCTTCCGACCGAACGCTATGTCGAAAAAAAATATAAAATCAATAAATCCAAGATAACGAGGCAGGAATTTATAGACTTATGCCTGAAAGAGACTAAGGCCGGCATAGAAATATATAAATCTTTATGGAAATCCGTTGGGATAAGCGCCGATTACGGATTGTCGTATTCTACGATAGACGAAAGATGCAGGAAAACAGCCCAAAAATCGTTTCTGGACCTTTACGGCAAAGGTCTTATAGAACGGCGCAACGAACCTATACTCTGGTGTCCGCAGTGCAGAACATCGCTTGCGCAAGCCGACGTTATTCTCGAAGAATTCAGCGGCGTTCTTTACGATATAGAATTTAAATCCGCCGAAGGCGGAAGCCTTATAATATCTACGACGCGTCCGGAACTTTTGGGAGGATGCGTTGCCGTATATGCGAATCCGGCCGACGAAAGATACCGTTTTCTGGAGGGGCAAAGCGTTAAAACTCCTCTGTATAATAAAAACGTTCCGGTCAAATACGACGAGTCAGTAGATATGTCTTACGGGACGGGGCTAATGATGGTTTGTACCTGGGGCGACGCCGAAGACGTTAAAAAATGGAAGGAGCATAATTTAGACACCGCAATAATAATAGACAGAGCGGGAAGATTAAATGAATTATCCGGGGATTATACAGGATTAAACGTCAAGGACGCTAAAAAAAATATTGTAGAAGATTTAAGAAAAATGTCGCTTATAAAGGCGGAAAAGCCTCTCGGCCATAACGTCGGCGTTCATGACAGGTGTATGTCGCCCGTCGAATTTATTCTTGCGGAACAGTGGTTTATAAAAATTCTTGACGGCAAAGACAAATTTATCGATGCCGGCAGTCAAATGACTTGGCATCCGGAGTTTATGAAAGCCCGCTATGACGAATGGATAAACAATCTGAAATGGGATTGGAATATTTCGAGGCAGAGATTTTACGGAGTTCCCTTTCCGGTCTGGTATTGCCCGGAATGCGGCGAAGCAGTTACCGCTTCTGAAAACGAACTGCCCGTGGACCCCGCCGTAAGTTTGCCTAAAATAGGGAAATGCCCAAAATGCGGCGGAAATAAATTTGAGCCGGAACCAGATGTTATGGATACATGGATGACGTCTTCGCTGACCCCGCTTATAAATTCGTTATGGGCATACGAAGACGCGGAAAGCAAAAAACTTTATAATATTATTTATCCTATGGGTTTGCGCCCGCAGGCCCAGGAAATAATCCGTACCTGGCTGTTTTATACAGTGGTCAAATCGATTTACCACACCGGAGAATTGCCTTTTAAAGATATTATGATAAGCGGATGGGGTCTCGACAAAAACGGTAAAAAAATGTCAAAAAGCCTCGGCAATTTTGTAAGCCCGGAAGAAATAACCGCCAAGTACTCCGCCGATGCTCTCAGGTACTGGGCGTCTAGAGCAAACCTTGGGCAGGATTTGCGTTTTAACGAAGAAGACGTAGCCAACGGAAGAAGGCTGTCTATTAAAATATGGAATGCGGTAAGATTTTTAATAACAAACGTAGAACCGGAATTTAATCCCTATGAAAATAATATAACCGAATTGGGACTTAGCCGCATAGACGAATGGATATTGACGGAATTAGAAAATACCGTAAAGTCCTGCGGAAATTATATGGAATCTTACGACTATTCTTTATGCTTGAGGACTTTACAGGATTTTTTTTACAACTCCTATTGCGATAATTATTTGGAAATAATCAAAAACGTGTTCTGGGACGAAAGCGAAGAAAATATGGCAAGGAAAAAATCCGTATTAAACGTTATGTATTTTGTCTCTTTAAACTTTATAAAAATTTTTGCGCCTTTTATGCCTTTTATAACAGAGGAACTTTATCTGACTTTTTATAAAAGATACGAAAAAGCTCAAAGTATCCATTTATCGCCGTGGCCTGAATTTAGAAACGAATTAATTTTCGGGGATTCCGTAAAAGCTTCAGAAATATTGTTGAATATTCTTAACGCGTCAAGAAAATTGCGGACGAATTTAAACCTGCATCAGAACCATAAAATAAACAAGATTTTAATTCAGACTTTAAACGCGGATTACGTCGGCATTATAAATGAAATATCAGGAGATATAAGGTCTGCGGTAAGAGCCGAACGGGCCGTGTTTTCCGATAAAGCGGATTTTAAAACCGGCGACGGCGATATTTTTATATCGCTGGAAAAATGAAATTGACATTTTGCGATTTTAATTTAATAATATAGCATATATTTTTATAAAAGGAGATTTTTAAATGGCAAATCCAAAAAAACGACATTCTAAGTGCAGAAGGGATAAAAGAAGAACTCACGACAGCCTTACGCCGGCGAATTATTCTAAGTGTCCTAATTGCGGGGAACCCGTTCTCTCGCACAGAATGTGTCCAAACTGCAAAACATATAAGGGCAGAAAAGTCGTAACCGAAAAAGCGCCGGAAAGCTCTTGATTCATTATATATCCCGTCAATTTTATAAAATGGGGGAGATTATTTAATGATTAGAATAGCTCTGGACGGTTTCGGTTCCGATAAAGCTCCGGAGCCTGAGATTATGGGAGCGATAGCCGCCGTCGAGTCTAACAAGGATTTAGAGATAATAATAACCGGAGATGAGACCGTCTTAAAAGACGTTATCCAAAAAAATAATTATCGCGGCACAAGAATTAAAATCGTAAATGCGCCTGAACGTATAACAATGCACGATTCTCCTTCGGCAGTGGTAAGGAATAAAAAAAACTCTTCGATGCGCGTTGCATACGAACTTGTTAAAAACAAAGAAGCGGACGCCATTATAAGCGCGGGCAACAGCGGAGCCTCCTTAGCTATAGCAATGTTTGTTTTTAAAAGGATAAAAGGTATCGATAGGCCTGCCATAGCGACTATTATGCCTGCCGTAGGCGGATATACCGTTTTGATAGACGCGGGCGCCAACGTTGATGTAAAGCCTTACCATCTTGCGGAATTTGCAATAATGGGTTCCGAATACGCCTCTTTTATGAAGGGCATTAAAAATCCGAAGATAGGGATACTGAGCAACGGCGAGGAAGCGTCTAAGGGGAACGACCTAACCAGAGAGGCTTACGGGATAATAAAAAATACCGACCTAAATTTTTACGGCTATGTAGAAGGCAGAGAAATATTTAACGGAAAGGTTGACGTAGTAGTCTGCGACGGATTTACGGGGAATGTTCTTTTAAAGGCATCCGAAACGCTCGCCGAAACGATGTTTAATCTTCTTAGAGAAGAAATAAATAAAAGTTTTATGGCTAAGTTAGGTTTCTTTATGGCGAGAAAATCGTTGAAAAAATTTAAAAAACTTGTCGACCACAACGAATACGGCGGCGCCCCGCTTCTCGGGGTTAACGGCGCGGCTTTTATCGCCCACGGCGGCGCAAGCCCCAAGGCTTTGGCGAGCGCGGTATTAGTCGCAAAACATTTTGTGGAAAGGGGTATAAACGTCAATATAAGCCATAAAATAGAAGCCAATGCAAATAATATAGGCTCTTAAGAGGATTAAATAAAAATTGATATATTCTAAAGTTATCGGGGTAGGTTCGTTCGTTCCGGAAAGAGTGCTTACTAACGATGAATTATGCGGGATAGTAGATACGTCGGATGAGTGGATTACTTCAAGGACTGGTATAAAAGAGCGGCGTATCGCGGAAGAAGGCTTAACGACGTCCGATATAGCCGCTGAGGCGGCAAGAAAAGCTATTAAACTTTCGGGGTTAAATCCGCAGGATATTGAGCTGATATTAACGGGAACAATAACTCCGGATATGATTTTTCCGTCAACTTCCTGTATCGTACAGGAAAAACTGGGACTTAAAAATGCGGCGGCTTTCGACATAAGCGCCGGATGCAGCGGTTTTATATATTCTTTGTCGGTTGCGGACAATTTTATTAAAACCGGCAAGTATAAACATGTTTTAGTTATCGGGGCCGATTTGCTGTCGAGAATTACCGACTATACCGACAGGTCGACCTGCGTTCTATTCGGGGACGGCGGAGGAGCCTTAGTATTGACGACAAATACGGAAAATACGCGCGGCGTTTTATCGACCCATATGCATTCGGAAGGAGGACATGACGATATTCTCATGCTTAAAGGCGGCGGTTCTCTGATGCCGGCAAGCCTCGAAAGCGTTAATAACCGAGAGCATTATATAAAGATGAAGGGTTCGGAGCTTTTCAGGTATGCCGTTAATTATCTTAAAGCTGTGGCGGAAGAAGCCATAAAATTCAATGAACTTAAAGCGGAAGATATCGATTTATTCGTTCCGCATCAGGCTAACATTAGAATTATAGAAGCGACGGCAAAAAAATTGAATTTTCCTATGGAAAAAGTTTTTGTAAACGTAGAAAAATACGGCAATACTTCAAGCGGTTCGATACCCATCGCTCTCGACGAAGCTTATAAATCGGGACGCTTAAAAGAAGGAAATCTTGTCTTGATAGATGCTATAGGCGCGGGTTTAACATGGGCATCTTCGATAATAAGATGGTGAAAACGGTGAAATAATAATGATAAAATCTCCTATATGCGATATGCTGGGGATAAAATATCCCGTATTTCAGGGCGGAATGGCTTGGGCGTCTAACTATGAGCTTGCCTCCGCCGTTTCTAACGCCGGAGGTTTGGGAATTATAGGCGCCGGACAGATGCCGCCGGAACTTCTCGTTCAGGAAATAAGAAAAGCAAAAGAGAATACCGATAAGCCTTTCGGAGTCAACCTCATACTTTATTTAACTTATATAGAAGAGCTGGTAGATGCGGTTATTCGGGAGGGCGTTCAGGTCGTAACGACAGGGGCAGGCAATGCCGGTCCTTACATAAAACGGTTTCACGATGCGGGCATAAAAGTTATACCGGTTATTCCTTCTTCCGCTCTGGCAAAGAGGGTGGAAAAGGCGGGTGCGGATGCCGTAATTGCGGAAGGAACCGAATCCGGCGGACATATAGGCGAAATTACTACTATGGCAATAGTTCCGCAGGTTGCCGACGCCGTCGGCATACCGGTCATTGCGGCAGGAGGCATTGCGGATTACAGAGGATTTGCCGCGGCTTTATGCCTCGGCGCAAGCGGCATACAGATGGGTACGAGATTTCTTGCAACCAAAGAATGCCATGTGCATCAAAACTGGAAAGATATGGTCGTAAAAGCATCGGATAGGGACACCGTAGTTACGGGAAGGCCTACCGGCCATCCGGTAAGGGTTTTAAAAAACAGGCTTGCCAAAATGTTTCTCGAACTTGAAGAAAAGTGCGCGCCTGTTGCAGAGTATGAAAAACTCGGAACCGGAAAATTAAAAGCCGCTTCGGTTGACGGAGACGTCGAAATGGGTTCTTTAATGAGCGGACAGATAGCAGGGCTCATAAAAGAAGAAAAAACGGTAAAAGAAGTCATAGAGGAAATAGTTTCGCAGACGGAAGATTTTATTAAAAATACGGCTAAATTCATAAAATAATATATAACATAACAAATGGAAAAATCGTCAAACTCCAATATAGCGTTTGTTTTTCCCGGCCAGGGGTCTCAGCATGCCGGCATGGGGAAAGATATTTTTGAAAATTTCAATGAAGCGCGTCTTATTTTAGAAGAATCTTCGGATATCTTAGGCTTAGACATGAAAAACTTGATTCTGGGGGATGACGGCGCGGCGCTTAACCTGACGGAAAATACGCAGCCGGCTCTTTTAACCGTGAGTACGGCGATTCTCAGGGTTATAGAAAAAGAAACCGGTTTAAAGCCCGTTTGCGTTTCGGGACACAGCTTAGGTGAATACAGCGCCAACGTTTTCGCAGGCTCCGTCGATTTTTCGAATGCTCTTTTAATCGCAAAAAAAAGAGGATTTTTTATGCAGACCGCTTGTCCCGTGGGGTTCGGCAAAATGGCGGCGGTTATAGGGCTTGACGGAAATACTATAAAAACTGCGCTCGACGAAGTAAATCATTTAAAAAATGAAGAAGGAGTTTTTATAGCAAATATTAATTCCGAAATTCAAACCGTAATATCGGGTATGTCGCCGTTCGTAGATGAAGCATGTTTACTGCTTAAAGAGCGCGGAGCCAAAAAAATAGTCGTATTGCCGGTCAGCGCTCCGTTTCATACGCCGTTTATGGAAAGCGCAAAGGAAAATCTTTCTTCGTTTATAGACAAAGGCTGGTTCAGAGATGCTGAATGCGATATATTTTCCAATGCAACGTCGCTGAATTATTCCAAGAAAGACGATGTCGTAAGGCTTCTTCTGGAGCAGATAGTTTCCCCCGTTATGTGGAAAGATATCATCGTTAATATGGAAAAAATATCCGGGATTTCTAAATTTATCGAGGTAGGACCCTCTAATGTTTTGAGCGGGTTAATTAAAAGGATAGATAAAAATGCGGATGTTCTGTCCGTAAATTCCGTTTCGGCTGTTAAGGAATTAGAAAGTTTGATGATTTAATAAAAAGGGG
>JAJYZM010000060.1 GCA_021799935.1 bacterium
GGCGACACTATCCGCGGAGTTATAAGGCCGCCTAAGGACAGCGAAAGATTTTACGCTCTCTTGAAAGTCGAAAGCATAAATTTTGAAGACCCCGAAATCGCAAAAGAAAAGATTTTATTCGACAACTTAACTCCTTTGTATCCGGAAGAAAAAATAAAGCTTGAATTCGACCCTAAAAATTTATCTACCAGGCTTATGGACCTGCTTATTCCCATAGGAAAGGGGCAGAGGGGGCTTATAGTCGCCCCTCCGAGAACCGGAAAAACAATGCTGTTAAAAGATATCGCCCATGCTATAAATACCAACCATAAAGAAATTTTCCTTATGGTTCTCCTGATAGACGAAAGACCGGAAGAGGTTACGGATATGCAAAGGTCGGTTAACGGCGAAGTAATCAGTTCCACTTTCGACGAACCGCCCCAGAGACATATACAGATTGCGGAAATAGTTATAGAAAAAGCAAAAAGATTGGTAGAAACCGGCAAAGACGTCGTTATATTATTAGATTCTATTACCAGGCTCGCGCGGGCATACAACGTTACTATTCCGTCTTCCGGAAAAGTATTATCGGGCGGGGTGGACTCTAACGCCCTCCATAAACCGAAAAGATTTTTCGGCGCGGCAAGGAACATCGAAGAAGGAGGAAGTCTTACCATAATTGCTACGGCTTTAATAGATACAGGTTCGAGGATGGACGAGGTAATTTTCGAAGAATTTAAAGGAACCGGAAATCTTGAAGTTAATTTAGACAGAAAATTATCTGAAAAAAGGATTTTTCCGGCTATAGATATTAATAAATCGGGCACCCGAAAAGAAGAGCTTCTCGTCGATAAGGACCATCTGAAAAAAATCTGGATATTGAGAAAAGTTTTATCCGGCATGGATACTACGGATGCAATGGAATTTTTAATAGACAAAATAAAAAATACCAAATCCAACGGCGATTTTTTAAATCTGATGAACCAGTAAAAGAACGGCAAATATGATATTATTATATTTATGTCAAACGAAAATATTAATCTGCCGCTAGATACATCGGAAATTTTAGATAATATCAACGACGGCGTAATAGTTATCGATGAGAACTATAAAATAGTCTATGCAAATAAACGCTTTTTGGACGACGCGGGAACTCCGTCCTCCGAAATAATAGGCGGTTATTGCTATAAAGTAAGCCATTTCAGGGACGAACCGTGCGATCCTCTTTTGGAATCCTGCTCCATAGAAGAGGTAATTAAAAAAGGCAAAACCGTTAAAGTCATACACGGTCATTACGGACCGCAAAATCGGGAAATGGCGGTAGAAATAAATTCTTCGCCTTTTTACGACGCCTCGACGGGAAAAAAATATGCCGTAGAGGTTTTAAGGTGTCTGGGGAACGGTTCTAACGCCCATATGAAATTCAATCTTTCTCAGAGACTTTCCGAAGTCGGTCTTTTAGCGGAAGGCGTTGCCCATGAAATAAACAATCCTCTGAATAATATTCTCGCGTCGATAGATATGATAAAAATGTGCGCAGACAGCAGCAGCCTTATCCAGAACGCGGCTCTCGCAAACGTAATGAAGGAAGGCGGATGCGATATAAAAAAATATTTCGATTTAATGAAGCAGGAAATCGAAAGATGCAAAGATATTACAAAAAAACTCCTTATATTATCCAGCCCGGTTTCAAATTCTACCGATGTAGTAAACGTCAATAATTCATTGGAGGAAAGTCTTACCCTTCTGTACTTTACCGCAAACAAAAAAAATATTATGATAAAGAAAAACCTTGCCGCGAATATTCCTTTAATCGGTTTTTCCGAAGCCGGTTTAAGGCAGGTTTTATTAAATATAGGACTTAATGCCATACAGGCTGTCGATGAAAATTCCGGGATAGTTTATTTTATAACCAAAAAAATAAAGGAATATATTTATATAATAATAATAGATAACGGCCGCGGTATCGCGCAGGAAGATATCAAAAGGATATTCGACCCGTTTTTTTCTAAAAGTAAAAATTCAGCGGGTTCCGGACTGGGACTATCTATATCCCTGAGCATAATTAAATCTCTCGGAGGCTCTATAGAAGTAAGGTCCAAAAAGGATATCGGCACGAAATTCATCGTAAAAGTTCCGGTAAAAAGAAACTTTTACGAAAATAAAATTAAATAAAATTTTTTTATTACTATGGAAAACAATTCTATTTCTATACTTGTTGTTGACGACGATATAAATTACAGGACCATTCTTTGCGACTATTTAAAAAGCGAAGGTTACGACGCGATATCTGCCGGTTCCGCCGAAGAGGCTATAAATAAATTGGAGAAAGATTTTTTCAATATAATAATATCCGATTTGAAATTACCGGGGAAATCGGGAATAGACCTGTTAAATACGGTTAAATCCAGGTCCAAAGATGCTGAAATGATTATTCTGACGGCTTTCGGAAGCGTCGATTCCGCCGTTGCGGCGTTAAAAATGGGAGCCTGCGACTATTTAGTTAAACCGTTAAGTTTAGAAGAACTCAGTATAACGATAAAAAGGCTTATCGAAAAAATAAATCTTAAAAATTATGCATCTTATTTTAAAAGGGAAATTTTTAAGAGATTTTTTATAGGAAAATCGAAAGCGGCGGCTAAGGTTATAGAAGATATTACCGTTGCCGCAAAATCGAACCTGAACGTCCTTATTTACGGAGAGTCGGGCACCGGTAAAGAGCTCGGCGCGAATCTGCTCCACAGGCTTTCTTCGAGGAGGGATAATCCTTTTATTATAGTAGATTCATGCAACCTCTCCGAAAACCTTTTCGAATCCGAATTGTTCGGGCACGAAAGAGGTTCTTTTACGGGAGCCGACGTCCTCAAAAAAGGATTGCTGGAATATGCCGACAAGGGAACGCTTTTTATAGACGAAATTGGAGAGGTCAGCGGCATAATACAAAGCAAGCTTCTAAGGATAATAGATACCAAGAGTTTCAGAAGAGTCGGTTCTTCCAAGAATCTTTTTATAGATACCAGAATTATAACGGCGACAAATAAAAATCTTAAAAAAATGGTGGACGACGGCCGTTTCAGGGGGGACCTGTTTTACAGGATAAGCGGGTTTACGATAGAACTTCCGCCTTTAAGAGAAAGAAAAGAAGATATCCCCCATTTAGCGCATTATTTTATGACTAAAGAAAATAAGGTTCAATTTTCAAAGCCCATTTCTCGGTCGGCCATGGATAAAATTATGGATTACGACTGGCCCGGAAACGTAAGGGAATTAAAAAACGTTATAGAAAGAGGTATAATATTGTCCGAAGGAAAAGACGAGATTTCCGAGGAAGCAATCCAGCTCGAAATTTCAAACGCTAAAAATTATTACGGCGTAAAAGAATTCGAGATTTTCGAGAAAAATTTATCTTTAAAAGAAATAGAAGAAAAATATATAAATTATCTTCTGTCTAAAGGGCTTACCAAATCGGAAATTGCTCGGATTATAGGGGAAAGCGAAAGGTCGGTTTACAGAAAACTGTCCGCGGTAAAAATTTAATTATTTATTTTTTTATTTAATTGATTTAAAATTATTAAAAACCGCCAAGATGATTAGCGGTTAATTTTAAATTTTAATCCGAGGGAGGGGCAATATATGAATTTTTCGAGAATTCAAAAAGTTTCGATTAAGATAAAACTGCTTTCTTTAATTTTTCTAATTTTGGTTTTAATGCTGTCTGTTTTAACTTATTACGCGGTTTTTTACCAGAACAAAATGTCCGTAAAAACGACGTCTTTCGATGCAGTAGTTACCGCGAAGACTATGCTGTCCAGTATGAACGGCATGATGTTCAACGGTACGTTAGCTAAGAAATCCGACAGGAGGCAGTTGTTCGGCATGTACCGTAAAATTAAAGGAATTAAGTATTTCAAGGTTGTAAGAAGCAGCATCGTCGATAAAGAATTCGGAGCAGGTTTGAAACAGGAAATTCCTACTTCAAAATTCGACAAAGAAATACTTACTTCGAAAAAAGAGATAACGAGAGTTTACGAAAAAAACGGGCAAAAATATTTAAAAGTGGGGGTTCCTTTTACGGCGGAAAAGATGTCCCGCGGCATTGACTGCCTTATGTGCCACACCGTTAAGGCTGGAACTGTTCTAGGCGGCGTCGAGCTTATATATTCTCTAAAGAATACCGTAAACGCTTCAAATATTTTCATGAGAAATATTATTATTTTCTCGATTATACTGATAGTTTTATCGATTATAGTAGTATATATTCTTCTTAAGCAGGCTTTTATCAAACCTATCACCGTTTTTTATCGCAGGGTTAAGGATATATCTAAGGGCGAAGGCGATTTAAGCAAATTGATCCCTATGGATCGTTTAGATAAGCCGGGAATTATTGCCAAACGCAATAAAAACTGCATGCTTAAAGAAGACGAATTAGGAATGAGATGCTGGGATAAGCAGATAGAGCGTTTCGGTGAAAAAGGAGAGCTTATCTGCAAAAAATGTTATGTTTATAAAAATTCCGTTTACGACGAAATAACCTCCGTAGTCAACGAGTTCAATAAGTTTATTATCGATATCAGGGAAATAGTAAAATCCATTACGGAAGAAGCTATGACCATAGTTGACGTCAGCACCACCATAGAAGGACACGTCGATGAAATCAGCAGTAAAGCGCAGGGACAGGCGGAAATTGCCACTCACGTAGCCGCGGCTTCCGAAGAAATGTCCCAGACTATTAAAGAAATTGCCAAGAATACCCAGAACGTAAGCTCCATCGCAAAAGAAGCGTCGGACAGCGCTAAACACGGCTTCGATATAGTTGAAAAATCGATTTCGGGTATTAAAAACGTCGCCGTTCTTACCAAGCAGTTAGGCAGTCTTATAAGCGGACTGGAAAAAAGCTCTTTCGAAATCGGCGAAATCATTTCGGTGATAAACGATATAGCTGACCAGACTAATCTGCTTGCTCTTAACGCCGCAATAGAAGCCGCCAGAGCGGGAGAATCCGGTAGAGGATTTGCCGTAGTAGCCGATGAAGTTAGGAAATTAGCCGAAAGAACTGTTAGGGCTACCAAAGAGATAGTATCTAAAGTTCAAACAATACAGCAGAGCACGCAGGACACCAAAACATCCATGGATAAAACGTTAAGCGAGGTCGATTTGTCCGTAGGCTATGCTTCAAAGGCAGGCGAATCTTTGGATGGAATAGAAAAAAGCATACTGAGTTTAACCGACCAGATTGGCTCTATCGCCGCGGCATCGGAAGAGCAGACGGCGGCAACAAACGAGATATCGCGGAATATCGAAACGGTATCCAGCCTTTCGGTATCCAATTCCGAAAAATCTTCTAATACCGCTAAAGAGGCGGCATCGATTTACGGAGAACTTGAAAAATTAATAGGAATATTAAAAAAGTTTAAATATTAAATTTGTTTGAAAAGGAGGCGGATTAATTGGAAAATCGCGGGGCGCCGGCTTCACGCAAGTCAACTTTTGAAAGTCTATCGCATGAAAAAGATATATATATTCCTTCTAAAGAAACGGTGAAGAACAGTTATGTGGACGACTATGAGAGGCTTTACGAATATTCCATAAACGAAAACGAGAAATTCTGGGACGAGACGGCAAAGCAGTTAGACTGGTTTAAGCGCTGGGACGACGTTCTGGACTCCTCTAATCCGCCTTTTTATAAATGGTTCACTGGCGGAAAAACTAATATCGTCCATAATGCCTTAGACAGGCATATTACTACGTTCCGCAAAAACAAGCTTGCTATAATCTGGGAGGGAGAGGACGGCAGCGAAAGAGTTTATACTTATTTTTCTTTATATAAAGAGGTCAATAAGTTTGCAAACGTTCTAAAAAGTTTCGGAATTAAAAAAGGGGATACGGTTACCGTATATCTTCCTAACATACCTGAAATTGCGATAAGTATGCTAGCATGCGCAAAGATAGGCGCAATACACAGCGTCGTGTATGCAGGGTTTTCGGCTCTGGCATTGAAGGACAGAATACTCGACGCGCAGAGCAAACTCCTTATTACCGCCGATGGCGCTTTCAGGGGCGGAAAGGTCGTGGAACTTAAAAAAATAGCCGATGAAGCGGTTACTAAAGCTCCGGTGGTTCAAACCGTAATAGTAGTTAAGAGAACCGGCAAAGAAGTTGCCATGGATACGTCGAGAGATTTTTATTACGACGAGCTTATGAAACTGCCCATAGCAAATCCGTATTTAAAAACCGAAGAACTCGATTCGGAGGACCCTCTTTTCATACTTTACACGTCGGGAACTACCGGCAAGCCGAAAGGCATTCTTCATGTTCACGGAGGATATTCCGTGGGAACGTATATAACGTCGAAGTATGTTTTTAACATAAAAGACAACGATACTTATTGGTGCGCGGCGGATCCGGGCTGGATAACCGGCCATTCATATATTATATACGGACCTTTAATTAACGGGGCGACGACTCTTATGGTCGAAGGTTCGCCCTACTATCCTTATCCGGACAGATGGTGGAGAATAGTCGAAAAACATGCCGTAAATATTTTTTATACCTCTCCTACGGCAGTAAGAGGCATTATGAGATTCGGCGAAAACTGGCCCAACAGGCACAATCTCAGCTCTCTTAAAATATTGGGAAGCGT
>JAJYZM010000061.1 GCA_021799935.1 bacterium
CCGCCGAACAAAGATTCCGTCCTAACTAAAGATTCTTCGCCTGCATATCTGTAATATTCTATTCTGCATGCGGCCGAACATTTATCGCAAACGGACGAAAAAGGGGATTCCTGCCAGTATCTTTCTTTAAATTTCGACGGTTTTGAAATAAGGGCGCCTACCGGACAGACCTCTATGCAGTTTCCGCAATAATAGCAATCTAAGTAGTCCACCGTCGGCTTAATTTCCGTAAATCCGCAGTTCTCTGAGGGAATTGCGCCCATTTGCAATTTATCGTCTTGTTTTATGCCGATATAACCGTTATATCCTTTGTCTTTGATTTGGTAAAACGGATTTCCGTACATATCGGTGCAGACTCTAATGCATCTTGAACATAGCACGCACCTCGTAGCATGATATTCTATAATATCGCTTTTAAAAATTTTCGTCCTGTCCGGAAAAACCTTTTTATTTTTCTGTATTGTAATGCCGAATTCAAAAGAAAGATCCTGCAGGCTGCATTTTCCGGATTTATCGCAAACGGGGCAATCTAGAGGATGGTCAAGCAGAAGATGCGATATTACTTCTTTTCTTACCTTCCATAGTTTTTCGGTATCGGTTAAAATTTCATATCCTTCTTTTACTTTTGCGACGCAAGACGGAAGAGGATTTTTAACCCCTTTAACCTCAACCACGCAAATTCTGCAGGAACCGATAGGTCTGAGCCTTTTAAGATAACAAAGCGTAGGTATTTTGATTCCGTTTTGGGCTGCAGCCTCTAAAACGGTAATACCTGATTTAGTCATTATTCTTTTGCCGTTTATCGTAATTTCTATATCCATTTATTTAATCCTATAAACAAGTAAACAAGTAAGAAAATATAAAACTTCTTCGAATCTAAATTTTTAATGTGATTGCTTTGGAATTTTATCTGAACTTCACGAGCATAAGAAAATAACATCTCATACATCTTGTGGCTTCATAAATAACATCGTCGCTGGTTAAACCTTTATCGACTTCCATAAAATTACTTATGCGCAACCCAACATCTTCTTCCATCTGTTTAGCTGCCGGATTTCCTGTCGGAAAATCTGTATAATCTATTATTTCTTTTTTGTCGTAAACGCCTATCTTTTCCAGCAGATATTCAAAAATACAATCGTCCGTCGCTTCGAATGAACCGGTTCTTATGTACTGGTCTATTCTTCTTGCGGCATTCTTGCCGTCGCGGTTTGAATCGACTATGCTGAGGGGGCCGGTAAACGCATCGCCGCCGGCAAATACTCCAGGCATATCGGTCATATGGGTAAACCCGTCCGCTACGATTATTTTGCGCTTATCAGTTTTAATCTGCGGCGCATCTTTTAAAAAATCGAAATCAGGAACCTGCCCTACCGCCATAATAAACGAATCGCATTCCATGTCAAAATCGGAACCGGGGACTTCTACGGGGCTTCTTCTGCCGCTTTCATCCGGATCGCCGAGTTTCATTTTTCTGCACCTTACGCCTTTAACCGCCCCATTTTCTTGAATAATACTTATAGGATTAGTCAAAAATTCAAATTTAACGCCTTCTTTGATGGCGGTATCTATTTCATAAGGTGCGGCTGGCATTTGTTCTCTCGCCCTTCTATACGCGACGATAACTTCTTTGAATCCTAACCTTATTGCGGTCCTGCAGCAGTCTATAGCTACATTGCCGCCTCCCTCTATAATAACCTTCCTGCCCGCTTCAACTTTATTCCCAAGGGAAACATCCCTTAAAAATTTAACACCTTCATAAAAACCTTTAAGATTATCATTCTCTCCGGGCAGTCCTATATTTTGTCCTTTGTGGGCGCCGACTGCAAGGAAAACAGCCTTAAAATCACGGTCGAAAAGATCCTGTATAGTAAAATCAGTTCCGAGTTTTTGATTCAATTTATAATCGATTCCAGTGGAAAGGATATAATCGATTTCTTTATCTAAGAATTCTTTCGGCAACCTGTACTTTGGTATGCCGACATTCATCATTCCACCCAAAACGGGCAACGCTTCAAATATTACAGGCTTATAACCCATTAAACGCAAATAATATGCGCAACTTAAACCGGCTGGGCCGGAACCAACGATTGCCACTTTAATCCCATTGTCTTTTATTGCGAACTTCGGTTTAATATCGGAATAAAATTCGTTATCGGCAGCAAATCTTCTGATTAGGCATATGTTAATAGGCTCATCGACATTAGCTCTGCGGCAATTATCCTGACACGGATGGAAGCAAGTTCTTCCCAAAATACCGGCTAATGGAGTATTTCTTCTCGCAGATTCGAGCGCGTCCTCAAATCTGCCGTCCCTTACCTTTTCTATCCAGTTTGGAATATCAAGTTTAGATGGACAGCCGTTAATGCACGGAGCGGTTACCTTGGTTATATAATCCCCTTTAGGGATAATTTCTTTATTTATTATCGCGTTTTCAAAATCTTCTCTAAAATTATCGATTAGTTCGGTAACGGCTAATGGTCCAATAGTTCCCACGGTACATTTGGAAGACGATAAAACCCATTCGCATTGATTCCTTAACCTATCCAAATCTTCTAAAATAGCACGGCCGTTACATATATGTTCAAGGATTTCGGATGCAATAGAAGTTCCAATCGTGCACGGAGTACAAACGCCGCAAGAAACTTTTTGAAGCTCTTGCATGTAACATCTTGCTAAGTCAACTTTATTATCACCGTCGTCAAGTAAAGCTACACCTTTCCAATTGAGTATGGAAGATATTTCGGCATGACCCGTTCTTTTAAAAAATGAAATATCTAATTTTGAACCAATTTTATCTATAATTTTCATATAATAATCTTTAATTAATATATATGATATAACGAAATTTAATTTATAATTTTAATATTTTACCTGTCAACTTCTCCAAGCAATATGTCTACGCTGCCCATGATCGCTATTAAATCGGCAACCATATGCCCCTTAACCATTATATTTAAAGCGCTTATATTGCAGAATGACGGCGGTCTGACCCTCATTCTATACGGAAAAGCCGAGCCGTCGGATACCATATAAAAACCTAATTCTCCCCTAGGATTTTCTATGGAAACGTAAACCTCACCTTTAGGAGGTTTTATGCCTTCAATTCCGTATTTGAAAAGAGAAATCATCCCTTCCATCGTCGTTAACGCCCTCTTCTTGGGAGGAATAACATACTGGGGATATTCATCGTAGCTTAAATATTCTCCCTCTGGAACATTCTCTACCGCCTGCGAAATTATTTTAAGGCTCTGACGCATTTCTTCGATTCTAACTAAATACCTGTCGTAAACGTCTCCGGTTTCTCCCGTAGGTATTTCAAAATCGAAATCTTCGTAAGACGAATAAGGATTTGCTTTTCTTACGTCGTATTTTATGCCGCTTCCCCTAAGCGACGGTCCGGTTAATGCGAAATTTATAGCATCTTCGGCAGAAATTATTCCTAAATTTTTAGTCCTTTCTAACCATATTTTATTTTTTGTAAGCAGAGCTTCGTATTCGGAGATTTTCTCCGGAAAAATTTTAATAAAACTTCTTGTTTTATCAAAAAAATCTTTATGCGCGTCCATTGCCAGGCCGCCTACGCGGTAAAAGGAAGGCGTCATCCTCGCGCCCGTAACCGTTTCTATTATATCCAGTATTAACTCTCTTTCGCGGAAGCAGTATAAAAACTCAGTCAAAGCGCCAAGGTCCACGGCATGCGTCGCAAGCCATACCAGATGGGAGCTTATCCTCGTTAACTCCGCAAGAATAACCCTCACATATTCGGCTCTTTTGGGCGCCTTAACTCCGCAGAGTTTTTCCACCGCAAGTATATAACCGAGATTATTGGATGCTCCAGAAACATAATCCATTCTGTCGGTAATAGTTTCCGCCTGATGATATGTCCTGAACTCCGCATATTTTTCCATACTGGTATGCAGATAGCCTATTATAGGCTCGGCATTAACGACGATTTCTCCGTCCAACTGGACTAAGACCCTCAGAACGCCGTGAGTGGCCGGATGCGACGGCCCGATGTTTAATGCAAATTTATCTGTTTCTATAAGAAAATCTTTATATTCGAACATCGCTTAAGTTGTTTTTAAGTATTGTTATATTTTTTCTATCTCGATATATCCCGGAGCATCCATTTTAATTTCTTCGGGCTCTGGTCTTTTTCTCAAGGGATAATCTTTAAGAAGCGGGTATCCGTCCCAGTCGTCGGGATTTAATATTCTTTTTAAATCCGGGTGATTTTTAAATTTCAGTCCGAACATATCATACACTTCTCTTTCAAACCAGTTTGCGGAATTATAAGCCGACGTCAAACTGGGATATTCCGTTTCGTCCGCTTTACTGTTAACCTTAACAAAAACCCTGAAATTATTTTTTATCGAATAAAAATTATAAATTACTTCTATTCTTTCGGGCTTTTTCGGATAATCCGCGGCGAATAAATCAGACAGCATATCGAACTCTAATCTTGAATCCGTTTTTAAAAATAATGCAAATTCAAGCAGGTCTTCTTTTTTAATCCGTATATGTACTTCGCCTTTAATGTTATCGGCCGAGACAATCACTTTAGGCTTAGATTCTTTTATAACCGTTAAAGCAAACATTACATCCATATCGTCGAAATCAATTTAGTTTAAATACGTATGCTATTTATATATATTATTTATATTTATCTTAGAATTTGAGGGGGGTCTTCGTGTTTGAGCGTCCCTTTCTCTATCTTTTCCTGGAGTTTTGTTATTCCGTATATCAGGGCTTCAGGTCTAGGAGGACAGCCCGGAATATAAACATCTACCGGAATTATTCTATCGACGCCCTGGACTATGCTGTAAACGTTAAATAATCCTCCCGACGAAGCGCAGTCGCCCATCGCTATTACCCACTTAGGATTGGGCATTTGGTCGTAAACCCTTTTAACCATAGGCGCCATTTTATACGAAACCCTGCCCGATACTATAATTAAATCTGCCTGCCTTGGACTGGACCTGAATATTAATCCTAATCTGTCGAAATCGTATCTTGAAGAAGCAACGGTCATCATTTCGATAGCACAGCATGCCAAGCCGAAAGTTGCCGGCCAAATAGACCACTTTCTACCCCAGGAAACTATTTTATCCAAAGAAGTCGTAATGATATTATCGCCTAAATGTTCTTCTATTCCCATTTGAGCGCCCCCTTAAGCCAGACATACATTAAACCTAAAACTAATATTACAATAAAAAAGAACATTTCGATAAAACCTAAAAAACCTAATTTAGAAAAAATTACCGCCCATGGGAATAAAAAAAGGGCTTCTACGTCGAAGAGAAGAAAAAAAATGGCGATAAGATAAAACTTAATATCGAATCTTACATGTGGCTCCCCGGTAGGTTCTACTCCGCATTCATAAGCCTTTAATTTACCGGATTCAAAAGTTTTTTTTCCTATGAAATTAGAGGCTATAATAGTAAATACGGCAAATAAAATTGCTATCGCAAGCATTATAAGAATAGGCAGAAACGAATTCAAGAAAACTCCTTCAATTTTTATAATTTTACAATATGATATATATCATATGAAATATATCATATGAAGCCCGTTTAATCAACAAAAATATTGCCCCCAAATAACTATTTAGAAATTTATTTTCTGGATTAACGCTTCGCCATCTCCAGCGCGCATCAAAGAAATGCTTTGATAAACGCGTGCTTGCGATATGGCTTTTCAAGCATCTTCGGCACGCAAGGGCGGCATGCGCCCTTTAACGCGTGCCTTCTATATGTGAAGTCCTTTTAAGGACTTTCCCGCTTTCGCGGGAATCCAGTGTTATTTAATATTATATAACTTATAAATATTTTCTAAATCGGGATTAATATAGCCGTTAAATTTTATGTTGAATTAGGTAGTAGAGCAAGGTTCTGGTTCCGACCCCGGTGCCTCCCTTGGGGTTATAAGTGAAGCCCGTTTTTGTAAAAGCCGGACCCGCTATGTCGATGTGGCACCATTTAATTTTATCCGGCACGAATTCTTCGAGAAACATTCCGGCCGTAATAGCACCGCCGTATCTGTTTCCAACGTTTTTTAAATCCGCTATTGGACTTGAAAGTTTTTCTTTCATATTATCGTCGAAAGGCAGTTCCCACATCCTTTCGCCTGAAATACGGCTTACCGATATAATATTATTTATCAAATCTTTATCGTTGCCCATAACGCCCGAAGTATATTCTCCGAGCGCAATCACGCATGCCCCGGTTAGAGTCGCAAGGTCTATTATTTCATCTACTTCCAGATTGGAGGCAAATGTTAAAGCATCGGCAAGGGTCAGCCTGCCTTCGGCGTCGGTATTTTCTATCTCGATAGTTTTTCCGTTAAGCGCCTTAACCACATCGTCAGGTCTCTGCGCCCCGCCGTCCGGCATATTTTCACATGCGGCTATAATGCCGTGAACCTCTAAATTTATATCGAAATCTTTAATGTATTTCATTATTCCGAGAACTGCGCACGCTCCGGATTTATCCGATTTCATGGTCGTCATAAAGTCCGCCGGTTTTAAAGAAAGGCCTCCGCTGTCGAAAGTTATCCCCTTGCCGATAATCGCAATTTTTTTATTTTTTTTAT
>JAJYZM010000062.1 GCA_021799935.1 bacterium
TATTAAATTAAATTTTGTATAAAGAATTTCTATTTCCTTAGTTTTTCTTTTTGAATAAAAGATAAAAAAAAGTATGGACGCAAATATCAATAAGGAACCTGTTAAATAAATCAGATTAACATAGTTCTGCAATATCGCCTGTTTTGTCTTTCAAAGAAAAACCGGATAAAGAAACTGCCGCGAAATATATTTCGGAAAAGAATTTTTACTGGAACAGCGGAATGCTGATGTGCAGACCCGAAATACTGCTTGAGGAGCTTAAGTCTCTGTGTCCCGCAATTTACGAAAATTCAGGGGAGGCTTATAAAAACGCGCCTAAGAACGGCGGCATGATAAGGGTCAAAGAAGCGGATATGCTTAAGATAGAGGAAAATTCCATCGATTTTGCCCTTCTGGAAAAAACAAAATGCGTAAAGGTCGTGGAATCCGATATCGACTGGTCCGACCTTGGAAATTTTGATTCAATTTATAACGAGCTGGAAAAAGACGAAAATAATAACGCCGTAAATTCAAAAGAAGATATAGTCGGCATTAATTCTAAAAACAATCTTATAATGTCCGGCGGGAAAATGGTTGCCGCTATAGATATAGAAGATTTGATAATTATCAATACCGACGACGCTATTTTAATTTCTAAGAAAGGTTCTTCGCAGAACGTTAAAAAAGTCGTAGATGAATTAAAAAATAGAAATTCCGAACTGCATACACATCATCTTACCGTACATAGGCCTTGGGGATCATATACCGTTTTGCTCGAATCCGCCCTTTATAAACTTAAAAAGATTTCGGTAAAACCCGGCGCTAAGCTTTCGCTTCAAAAGCACTTTCACAGGTCGGAGCACTGGATAGTAACGAGCGGAACCGCCCTTGTTACCGTCGGCGATAAAGAAACGCTTTTAAGGGCAAACGAATCTACCTATATACCTATGGGTTTCGTCCACAGGCTCGAAAATCCGGGTTTGATACCGCTGGTTATTATAGAAGCGCAGGTGGGGGAATACCTTAAAGAAGACGACATAGTCAGGTTTGAAGACGACTACGACAGGCTGTAAGCCGCGGCGGAGCTATAAATTAAATTCCGATTCGTAAATTTCCAAAGTATCCTTCACGCCGTTCAATTTATCGTCCAATTTATACGTTTCGTTGTTATATTCGCAGTATCCTTGAACCAGCAAAGATTCCGCAATTTTTTTATTTTTAGTTAAAAATATGTGGACTGACAGCGGGTCGCCTATATTGTCGAGAGATATAACCGATGTATTGCCTTTTTCCGCGTTTTTGCTAAAAAATTGGCGCAGTAATTCCCCTGTTTGTTTATTTCTAATTCCGTAATAAGTCATGAATAGATTTTTAATTATTTTTTTTCATATATATCAATAAATTATAGCATATTTTAAAACTGATATATTGTCATAAAATATCTGCCATTTTGTCATAGTTTTAAAATTAATTTTTTATTTAAAAATATGACAATCTTCAAATAAATCCTATATTGATTGCGGTATATAATAAAATTTTATCTAATGGCACATATTTTGCTCAATCAAATTACAACATAAAAATACCTGATAATTTAAATTATAAATAAGTTATTAGGGTAATTAGATAAAAATACGGAGATGTAGATTTTTTGCCGCCCATTTTTTTAATTGTCCCAATTAAAATGGATGCGAAGAATTACGTAATCTACCCGAAAAATTTACAAGCAATAAGAATGCACGTAAATTTTCGGCGGGAGGGGACTCTATGCAGAATCTAAAAAGAATTTTATTTATTTTTGCGATTTTTTTGTGCATTTTTACGATAATTTTATCGGATAATGCGGATGCGGCAGGCTATTTAAGAACTTATAAAAAAATTGCGACGACTGTAGGAAAGGCGATAAAAGGCGCTGATGTTGTCGGCAACGAGTCGCTTCTTCCGACGCTGAATATCCATGCGGACGATATGCCCCTGTGGCAGTGCCTCGAAAAATTAAGCCGCCTTACCCGTTATTATATTCGTACAAGAAATGTCCGGCTCGCTAAAAAAGTCTCGATTAATGAAACCGGCAATTTAGCCGCAATACTAGATGCACTTTTTCCCGATTATAAAGTTTACGTATATCCCGAAAAAAAAGAAATAAAGGTTGTCAACAATGAATATAATAAATAACAAAGGCTTTACGCTTTTTGAAATAATTATAGCTTTAGCGCTGACCGCGGTCATAACTGCCGGAGGAATTTATCTTTTAAATTATTACATACAGATTGCAAAGGCGCGGAAGACGGTCGATGAGCTTGTTTATCTAGGTAAGGCGGAAAATTTATATTATCAGAAAAATACCGGTATTATACAGGAAACCGCATATAATCCCGTAACCGAAGAAAACGGCGTAAATTGTTCTAACGATGTTTATCATATATATACGGACAATTTTTCTAGCCTTCAGAGCGACGGCGATTTAACGGAAATAAATTCAAACAATAATCCGTTCGGCAAGCCCTTTACATTTACTCCGAGTTACGGACAGGTTGCGATGAATAATAACCAGTACTGCGTGAGGTCCGCCGGCATTTTAATAACGACTGAGGTGCCGGAGGCTTATAAAGGCGCGGCGAGTCTTGTTCCCGGAGCCTCGGTTGTAAACGTTTCCGGCGGCTGGGCTACCGTAGGATTTTTTCAGGCGCGGAAAACAGGCAACGTCGAAATGAAATATACTTTAAAGTATAACTGGTAACGGATGAAGCTATGATTCTTTTAAAAAATAATAACGGGTTTTCCGGGCTTTTCGGCATAATAATCATGCTAATAGTCGTCGGCATATTGTCTGCCGCCATAATTCCCACGTTTACCGCAAGGATTCAATACAAACAGGCAAAATACGCGGCAGGGGTAATTCAAACCATAGAAAACGCCGAGAACGCATATATGGCTAAAAACGGGTCTAACTTTGCAAGTCTTCAAACTTTGTCTCAGGACAACTATATATCAAGCGCTTTTCTTAGCTCAGTAAATTGGGACTATGCTAACGATGTATCGGTAAATATCGCAAATCAAAAGGTTTCTATATGTATCGGCAGCGGTACCGACTGTCCGAATAGCCCGGACGTCGGTGATAACGGTTATTTCATAGGCGTATATAATATTCCGCATAATTATCAAACATATATCGAGCATGAACTCCCCGGCAGCGGTTTAATCGGCGCCGACGGCGTAAGTTTTATAGCTCCTGCACCGATGGCTCCGCCCGTTCCTATAAATTTAACTCCTTCCGGCCAGCCTGTAATTTACGGTCCGGGCAACCAAGCATATGCCGTGCCTCCGGGAGTAACGGAAATAGAGTGGACGCTGGCAGGCGGCGGCGGAGGAGGAGGCGCTCCCGCATTGCTGAGTCTGTTAGGTCTGCCGATTGCCGGAGGCAACGGCGGCGGCGGCGGCGGTTCTTCAGCCGTATTTTTAAGCGGTAATATTGCCCCGCTGGCTATCGCTGCAGGCGGCGGCGGCGGAGGAGGCGCAAGCACCTCAGGATTAGTGGGCGGACCTGGCAGTGCAGGCGGAGGAGGCGCTATTCAGGTTGGCTACATGCCGGTTTTACCGGGAGAAACGCTAACCGCAGACATAGGATATGCGGGGAATGAAAACGGTACGGGTGGCGGCGGTTATTATTCCGGAAGCGCAGGCAGTACCGGGGAATTGCTTTCGGGCGGGAACGGAGGCAACGGCGGCGGGTGGAACGCCGCATATTTGTACGGCGGAGCTGGCGGCACAAGCGGCAGTAACGGGGGCAATGCCGTTTCCGAGTACGGGTATAACGACGGCAACGGATATCTTATAATTCAGCCGATACAATAAAAATATAATAATTAAAATTAAATTAATTTTTTCTTTTTATGAATATGCAATTTTTCGACGGATACGCTAATAAATTTTACGAACTTTCGGGAGAAACTCTTAAGGAGGCAGAAGCCCCGGTTCGGGGCGAGCCGCTTGCCGTACTCCTCGAAACGACAAAAATCAAGACTTTCCGCTTTGCTAAAAAATCGGTTTTTCAAAAATTTATCAAACAGTATGCAAAAACCAGAGCCGTCTCGGTGTTCGAGAGCGGCGAATACTATGTTGTATTTTCCGAAGGGTTTAAGGTAATTCAAGCAATCTACGAGCAATTTTCCGTTAATCCCTTCCCTTATCAGGTTTTCTTTTTGAATTACCTGCGAAAAAAGAAAACCGACGGCACAAGCATTTTTATCGAAATTGCCGAAAGAAGCGTAAGAATTACGACCGTCACGGAGTATATGAACGTGTCTTCCGAAATTGCCAACATCCAGTCCGTCAGCGGACTTATACAATCTAAGGTTTCGGGACTTCAAAAACAGGGATTTAAAAAAATTAATTTCTTCGGCTTAAGCAAAGAAGTGCAGGTTTTAGTACCCGAATCTGAAACCTTATCGTATTCAGAACTGTTTGACCACGGTTCTGCGGACATAGACGAATTTATTTACGAAGAGCCTAAAGAAAAAATTAAAGAAGAACAAATCCGTGATTTTAAATTTAATATTGCACTTGTATCTACGGCGTTTTTGTTGTTTATTTTTTCGTTTATAGTTTTTAAAACCCTTAAAGCGAGGATAATCTCATATAACCGGAACAGGCTGGCGCTTAATGCGCTCAATACGACGCTCGACAAAAAACTAAAATTAGAAACCGGAAAAAGATTCGTATATATATTAAGAAAACAGCCCAGGTATGCTTACAGGCTTAAAAATTTACTCGGGCTTTTTCCAAACGGGGCACACGTGAAACAGCTGACGGTTAGCCGCGGAGGAATAAGCCTTTTAGGCTCTTATAAAGGCGGCTACAGAAATTTTGTCTTAATATTCGACACGCTGGAAACCCGGCTTAAAGGGTCCGGCTACAGAATAAAGGTTTTATCGACCGGCAAAGCTAAATTGTATTTTTACATCAGCGGAGGCGGCTACTAAAATGAAAAAAACAACGGCAAGACTCGCCGCCGTGCTTTTGATTATTTTATCGGCGGTATTTTTAATTAAATCGGAACTTATCTGCAAGCAGTATAGAACGGCAAAACATTTAAAAGCCGTTGCGATGCAAAGGAATTTAATTCTTAAGCGCAGGATTAAAGCGGTTGAGAAAATAAGCATCCCTAAAACGGTTTTCGGGTATCATAATATAAAAACCTTTCTTCTCACTTTTTTGAGCTTTTCCGATTACGTTAAATATAAGGGGTTCAATGACAGCGTTTTTATTTATAAAGCCGTCTCCTCTTTAAAGCAGCCTGCGGAGGCTCATACTCCGCATGCGTTTGTAAAAGTAAAAACCGCCAATATAAACGGGATTCCGGTTTTATCGTCATATATAAGTAATTCAAGGTCTTTTTACGGATTAAAAAAAATATCTTTAAAATTCGATATTGAAAACTTTCATTCGGCTAACGAAGTTTTAAAAATTATTAGCGACATTCAGAATTTATTCCCGTCAAGAATTAACCTTATTAAGATGACCGACAGGGAAGCAGTCATAAATTTTAATATTTACGGAGGATAACCATGGGCTTAGAGGATTTAGATACAACGAACGGCAAGGGGTTAAACGGAGCATCTCTTGCGCCGGAAGGGCATAAGCCTAAAAGAAACTTGGCCGCCTTTAAAATTAACAAACCGGTTCTTTATGCCGTAGCTTTTTTGATAGTAATAACCGGCGCGGTTATTCTTTATAAATATGAGTCGCAAAAACCAGAAGCTGAAAAAGTCAGGCAAATGAAAGCCGCCGGATTGCAGGAAACGAAGGTTTATCCCGCACAAGCTAATTCAACGGCCGCGATAGAAACCTCCGCAAAAGCCGGAAAAGTAAAAAAAGCGAAAAAAAATAAATCGTTGAACGACCTTTTCAGATTAAAAACTGCAGCTCCGAACGGTTTTTCGACCGGAGTTCCGGTTGCTCCTTATCCGTCGGCGCCTAATTTTAACGGATTACCCCCTATGTTTAGAAATATTAAATCAAACCGGAATTACGGCGGAGCGCAGATTGCGGTTGTCGGCGTTTCTAACGGTACAGCGGCGGTTAAATACGGGAATAATTTATTATATTTGAAAAGCGGCTCGGTTTTCGGCAGATGCACAGTGCTTTCTATAAGCGTAAACAATGTTAAAATTTCGTGCCGCGGGAGAACCAAAGATTACCCTGTTTTATTTTGAATCAAGAACCGGAGAGTATGAATCGGGGCACCACCAGAATATAAAATAAATTAACGGAGTCAAAAAATGAAAAAATTCGGATTATTTTTAACTGTTGTTTTTATCTTCTTTGTTATGCCGAAGACGGTTCATGCCGTCGTGTATATTAAAGTCTCTCCGCCTTCCCATTCTCCGCGCGTAAGAAAGATAAAACATATACGCCATATTCCTTATTTACTGAGACAGAGGGTTGATTTAGCGGGCAAATTAAATACCGTTACGGCTCTAAATCTTCTTATGCGGAGCGTCAGCGG
>JAJYZM010000001.1 GCA_021799935.1 bacterium
TAAAATAGCGCCGCTGTTTTTTCTTGCAGGAAAAACACTGCACCCACAAGATAACATCCGTAATAAGGCGCTATATCCTCGATAATTTTTTCTATATCTTTTATTAAATTTTCGTGCATAAAACAAAAAAAGCGGGTATAACCCACTTTTATATAAAAACCCTGCCGTAAAATATTTTTTATATACTATAATATAGAATTATAAATGAAATTAAATAAAATATCAACAATAAATTTTATGTCCGTATCTTACGGAATATAAAAAAAGCCCGCAAGCCGGAGCGCATATAACGTTACGCGCTTGATTTTCTCCTTTAAGCATATCGGCCGGGCGGTTAATATCCATTTTTCCGGTTCCGCATAAAATTATAACCCCGACTATTCTCCTTACCATATGCCTTAAAAAACCTTCTCCTTCTATAAATATATCGAATCCGTAATTTTTCCGGCAGATTTCTATTCCGGTAATTACCCTGTGATAATTTTTGTTTTTTTCTCTTCTTTCTCTTTTCGCAAAATTAAAAAAATTATTTCTTCCCAGAAAAATATCTGCGGATTCATTCATCAGGCTCATATTCAATTCATCTTTAACGAACCACGACTTGTCCGACAACAAGGGACTCCTGAATCCGGAATTTATTTTATAAAGATACTTTTTCGAAATAGTATCGTATGTCGCATGAAACGAATTATGGACTATTTCTACGTTCTTTACCGATATGTCGCGGGGCAGAATTCCGTTTAGCGCATTTTTAAATCTCGTTAAATCGTAATAAAAGGGAAGCTTAAAATTGACGACCTGGTTTAAAGCATGAACGCCTGCGTCCGTTCTACCGGAAACGAATAACTTTACGTTTAATTTCGTAATAATTTTTATGGCTTTCAGTATTTCGCTTTCTACGGTTTTATTTCCCGGAGACGCTTTAACGCTGTTTTGAGCCTGCCAGCCGTTATAATCCGTTCCGCAATATTCAAAAACCATTAAATAATTCATACGATTATTATAATACATATTTTAGATTGCTTCGTCGTCTCCAACTCCTCGCAATGACATACGCCGATTGTCATTGCGAGCGCAGCGAAGCAATCTCCAAAAATTAAATTAATTATTATCCGTTATTGCCGCTTTTAGAAAGTATATATCTTAAGGACCTAAGCGACAAACCTAAACTTTTTGCGGCTTCCAATTTAGAATTTTCTTTTTTTATTCTGCTTGCCGCTATATATTTTTCGACTTCTTTCATAAAATCGGGAAGGGATAAATTCTTTTTTCTGTTAATGCGGTCGAATATATCGACTATCTCCGCCATATAACTTTCGGCGCCGCTCCCGTTAAATGCCTCGTTCTTTTGGAATCCGCCGACTTCATTTTTTGCAGACGCCGGGCTTTTTTCTTTCTCTGTGCTATTTAAGATATAATCGGGGAGACATTCGGCGCTTATTTCTTTCCGTGCATCCCCGCCGCCGGATATATCCCCGCCTTCGCAGTAAATACAGGCTCTTTCGATAAGGTTTTCAAGTTCCCTGGTATTTCCGGGGTAATCGTAATCCATAAGAGCCGACAGCGCCTCCCGGGAAATAGAATCTATCGTCTTCGAAAACTTTTTTATAAAATAAGAAATCAGCGTCGGAATATCTTCTTTATGCTCCCTTAGCGGGGGCATCTCGATATTTATGGTATTTAACCTGTAATATAAATCGTCCCTGAATTTTCCGGAAGATATTAATGAGCCCAAGTCCTTGTTCGTTGCGGCAATTATCTTAATCCTTGCAGATTCTTCCGTATTGGAGCCTAATTTTCTATATACCTTCTCCTGTAAAACCCTTAATAGTTTAACTTGGACGCTTAAAGGCAAATCGCCTATTTCGTCTAAAAAAAGAATTCCTCCGTCCGCATATTCCATCAACCCCATTTTATCGTATTCCGCGCCGGTAAACGCGCCTTTAACATAACCGAACAATTCGCTTTCGATAAGATTATCGGGAATAGCGGCAAGGTTAACAGGCACAAAAGGAATATTTTTTAAACTGCCGGAATTTTTAGAATAAATTTCGTATATCAGCCTCGCCGCAAGTTCTTTTCCGGTTCCGGACTCCCCGGTAATGAGAATATTATTAAAAACCGGAGAAATGCGGGATATTTCGTTTACGACGTTTTTTATCGCTTTAGAAACCCCTTTTATTTCGCCTGACGGAAGACAAGCGGATTTCAGGTCGTTTAATTCGTTAAAAACCGAAAAATAGTCCAATGCTCTTCTGACGGTAATTTTAAATTCTTCGTTGTCGAAAGGCTTTGTCAGATAATCGAAGGCTCCCAGCTTTATTGCTTCTATGCCGGTTTTGACATCGGAATACGCCGTCATTAATATAACCGGAATCTGTTTATATTTCGAGATAAAATCCGCCTTTTCCCTCCTGAAATATTTTATGAAATCTATGCCGGACATTTCGGGCATCTTAATATCCGATATAATCAAATTAAAATTTTTTTCGTCTATAATCTTTACTGCCGAACTTACGCTTTCGGCGGTAAAGATATCGTATCCCTCAAGTTTAAGAAGTATAGTTAGCGATTCAAGTATTGACCTTTCGTCGTCTATTATTAATATTTTAGGTTTATTTTCCATTTTAAAATTAAATCAAGACGGTATATTTATTCTTATTAAAGTCCCTCTTCCCGCCCTGCTTATTATGTTTACTTCTCCGCCTAAGCTTTCCGTTATCGAATGGACTATGGACAGTCCCAATCC
The DNA here is from genome assembly GCA_021799935.1 of bacterium. The sequence continues at coordinate 2,750 of JAJYZM010000001.1, forward strand.
GAAACCGTTTTCTTTAGTCGTAAAAAGCGGCTTGAACGCATTTTTTCGGATAAAATCGTCCATTCCTTCTCCGTTATCCGAAACGCTTATAGAAATATATTTTTTATCCGTTCCGTTTTCTATCTTTTTTGAGCCTATTCTTATAATTCCCGTCTCACGTTTGCCGTTTTTAACGCGCGACGCCTTTCTTTCTATAGATTGCGCGGCATTTTGAATTATATTTGCAAATATCTGTCCTATTCTGCTTTTTTCCGAAAATATTTCCGCATCTTTTCCGACGCTGTTATGTATTTTGATAGAGTTAAAAGCATATCTCGACGCTAATTCTTCTAAAAATAAAAATATGTTGAATTTTTCAAAATTTCCGTTTCCGCCTATAGTTTTAGACTTTATTTTTACAAAGCCTAAAAAATCGCTTACCAGATTATCCAGCTTACGCACTTCGGTTGCTATAATCCCTACCAATCTGGCGTAATCGCCTTCTTTGCGGTCCACATTTTCGGAACTTAAAACATAAATAGACGTGTTTATAGCCGAAAGCGGATTTCTTATTTCGTGCGCAAGCCATCCGGCAAGCTTTCCTGCAGTCGCCAACCCTTCGTTAATCTTAGACTCCAACTCCAGCTGTTTTATATACGTTATATCCCTGAATAATAAAATGTACCTGCCTATTCTATGCTCTCCCGTTTCCAGTTTAGTCATCCCGAATCCTAAGACCATATCTTTATGATTTAATTCAAACCGTTTTAGATTATTTTCGGGATATGTTTCTTTTATTTCTAATAAATCCGTCGGAAAATTTTCAAAAATATCCGTTATTTTAACGTAAAATTTATGCAGAATACCGGATTTATGCTTAAAATCAACCTCTACGGAATTTAAATTAAGCATGCCGACTGCCGCTGCGTTCAAAAAAATAACCGAATAGCCTTCGTCGAGAACTATAATTCCCTGCGAAAAGCTGTTAAACAATTCCCTGTTAAAGTTTTGCGAATTTTTTATAAATTCATCCCTTTCGACAATGGTATCGCTCAGCATACCCAGTTCCCCCGAAAAATAATACAGAAGCCAGCTGAATATTAAAACGCCGAGTATATTCGTGCTAGTTATAAATAACAGCTTATCGGGATTATATAAAAAATAGGAGTGGTATCCGATATCGAAATAATACTGTAAATCCGCCGACAGTCCGATAGCTATAGCGGATGCGGTACCGAATATCATTACTCCGGTTTTTAAAAAAATAAATCCGGAAATTAATATTAATAAATAATATAAAAAAATAAATTTATCGTTTAGTCCTCCGTTAAATAAAACTATAAAAGATATAAAAATAAAATCGGCAAACAACTGGACAAAGCCGAAATATACCAAAAATCGATAATTTTTCTTTTTTTTGAGATAAACGAGAATTGCGTAATAAATCGTGGTCAGCAGTATCGCCGAAGCTATAAATAAATAAACGAAAGCGGAATAGCGGACTATATTTTTAAAACTAATCAGGATATAAGCGAGGATAATTACGGAAAAAGCGAGGATCCTGAAAATTATCGTAAATCTTATCTTATTATATATGTCCCTGTAAGCGCTTTTATTATCGTTCTTCATCCCTTAATAGCTTTTCCGAGATTGAATATCGGAAGATACATCGCAACGACAAGCGTTCCTACGACTACGCCGAGAAATATTATCAGCGCCGGTTCCAGCATCTGCGTCAGGTTATTGACGGCATTATCGACTTCCTCGTCGTAATAATCGGCGACTTTGGCAAGCATTGCGTCAAGATTTCCGGTTTTTTCTCCGACCATAACCATCTGGATAACGAGGGGAGGGAACAGCTTGGTTTTATTCAAAGCGGCGCTTAAAGGCGAACCGGAAGAAACATCCTCTTCCGTTTGCATTAAAGATTCCTCTATAATTTTATTGCCGCTGGTTTTAGAAACGATGGCAAGTCCGGCAAGTATAGGCACTCCGCTTTCTACCATGGTAGAAAGCGTTCTTGCGAATCTTGCTATAGCAACCTTTTTTAGCAGAATTCCGATAACCGGTATCTTAAGGATTATTCTGTCGATATTTCTCTTTCCGCTTTCCTTTTTGTAATAAACCTTAATAGCGAATATAAGCACCCCCAGCACAATTATTATATAAAGTACATACGCCCTCATAAAATCGGAAAAACCGATAACGTCTCTGGTAAGAGCGGGCAGTTTCGCTCCCACGCTCGAAAACAGATTTGCGAATACCGGAATAACGACGGTCATAAGAATAACGATAACTCCGATTGCAACGCTCAAAACTACTATCGGATATATCATCGCCCCTTTAATTTTTCTTTTTAGCTTTAATATTTTCTCGAAATACACCGAGAGCCTTTTGAAAACCCTGTCTAAAACCCCGCCCTTTTCGCCGGATTCTACAAGATTGACATATAAATCGTTAAAAACCTTCGGAAATTTTCTAAGGCTGTCCGACAAAGACGCCCCGTTTTCTATCCCTTCTTTTATTTTTGTCAGAATGCCTTTTAATTCTTTATTTTTCTGCTGTTCTATCATTATAGTCAAACCCTGGAGTATAGGCACTCCCGATTCTATCAAGGAAGAAAACTGCCGGGTAAAAACTATGAGATTATTATCGCTTATTTTGGTATTCGGACTTATTTCTTTTGTTCCTTGCAGGCTTAATGTGAAAAATTCGCTCTTTTTCTTTACGCTGATAGGATAAACATCCATCTTTCTTACATCTTCAATCGCCTGCTGATAATTTTCGGCGGTAATTTCCCCTTTTAAATATTCTCCGGTGTGCTTTTTGCCTTTCCATTGATAGGTCGCCATCTACCCGCCTCCGATTATAAATTACCGAAATCTATTCCTGAAAAAGGTTTATCCCCGTCCGCGTCCGGCCTGCCTGCCATAGAACCCATAGAACTCTGTCCGGAGTTATTGGAAACGGATATCCCGGCATTTCCCGTTAATCCGCCTTTAGACATAACTCCGGAACTTATAGCCTGCTTTAATTCTTCTATGTCGGACGATCTGTTGTATGCGTCTTCTTCGCTTATTATTCTTTTATTTACGAGCGACGCAAGCGCCTGATTCAGCGTCTGCATCCCGAATTTTTCCTGTCCGAGCTGAAGCTGTGAATAAATCTGATGAATTTTATTTTCTCTTATAAGATTTCTTATGGCGGCGTTAGGTATCATCAATTCCGCCGCAAGCACTCTGCCTGCAGTATCCATCCTCGGTATAAGCGTTTGCGACAGGACTGCGACAAGAGACAAGGAAAGCGACGACCTTACCTCCGGCTGCTGGTCGGGAGGAAATATATCTATGACCCTGCTTATAGTTTGAACGGCGGAATTCGTATGAAGCGTTCCGAAAGTAAGATGTCCGGTTTCGGCAATAGTAAGAGCGGCTTCCATGGTTTCCATGTCTCTTATTTCGCCGACAAGAACTATATCGGGGTCTTCTCTTAATATATGCCTTAGCGCCTCCGAAAAACTGCTTGAATCCTGCCCTATCTCCCTCTGGTTAACAAGGCATCCTTTGTGCGGAAAAACATACTCAATCGGGTCTTCGATAGTAATTATATGTTCATGTCTGGCCTGATTTACCGCATCTATCATAGAAGCAAGAGTGGTTGTTTTACCGGAACCGGTGGGGCCGGTTACCAGTATGAGTCCGCGGGGCGATTTGATAATTTCCCTTATCATAGGAGGAAGACCAAGCAAATCCATAGAAGGAATTTCATGAGGTATGACTCTGAACGCCCCTGCGACTGCGCCCCTGTCGTAATATAAATTGCCCCTAAACCGCGAAACGCCTTTCTGACTGAAAGAAAAATCCAGTTCGTGCGTTTCCTCGAACTTTTTTTTCTGCAAGTCGGTAATAACGCTGTAACACAGACCCTGCGTATCGGAAGGCGAAAGCGCGGGAAAATTGAGCGGAACAAGAGAACCCCTGAGCCTTATTTGGGGCGGCGTTCCGGCCGCTATATGAAGATCGGAAGCCCCCTGGTCCACGGTTGTTTTTAATAAATCGACAATTGACGGCATATGCGGCTCCTTTTAATATTTTTTTACATAATCATAATATATAAATAATAATAAAATTCTATATCAAGTTTGAATATCTATGCTTTTTTCGTCTAAATACTGAATAATTTCCTCCAGCGAAGTAGTTCCCTCCAAAAACCTTTCTTTTGCCGATTCTTTTAACGGCTTCATTCCATGATCGACCGCAACCTTTTGTATTTCAAATTCGTTGGCGTTTTCATAAATTTTGTTCTTGACGTCGTCTCCGACGTTAAGGACTTCGTATATGGCAATTCTTCCTTTATAGCCTGTTTTATTGCATACCGGACAGCCTTTCGCTTTATAAAAACGCTTTCCGGCAATTTCGGCGTTTGTAAATCCCAATTTAGCCAGTGCTTTAACGTCTGTATAATACGGTTCTTTGCATTCGGCGCATAATTTCCTTATAAGCCTCTGCGCGATAACCAGATTTAAACTCGAAGCTACAAGAAACGGTTCTACTTTCATATTTATAAGCCTGGATATAGTGGACGACGCATTATTAGTATGGATGGTCGAAAGGACAAGATGCCCGGTAAGGGCCGCCTTTATTGCAATCTCGGCTGTTTCTAAATCTCTTATTTCTCCGACCATTATAATATCTGGATCCTGTCTCAAAAACGACCTTAAAGCGGAAGCGAAAGTCAGCCCTATTTCTTCGTTGACAAGAACCTGATTTATACCCTGAATATTATACTCGACCGGGTCTTCGGCGGTCGAAATGTTTACGTCCGGCCTGTTCACCTCCGAAAGCGCGCTGTATAAAGTAGTCGTCTTGCCCGAACCGGTAGGTCCGGTTACGAGAATCATTCCATAGGGTCTGTGTATGGCCGTTTTAAAATCTTTCAACTGTTCCTCGGAAAATCCTAATTTTCTCATATCGAGCTGAAGATTGGATTTATCCAGCACCCTGATAACTATTTTTTCGCCGAAAAGGGTCGGAAGGCACGACACCCTCATATCTACTTCTTTATTATCCATTTTTGCTTTAATGCGCCCGTCCTGCGGCAGTCTTCTTTCGGCTATATCCATCTGCGACATTATTTTTAATCTCGAAATTATGGGATTTTTCAACTGACCGGGTATTTTCATCTGCTCTATTAATTTTCCGTCCATACGGTATCTCACTCTGACGATTGATTCATAAGGCTCTATATGAATATCGCTTGCGTTTATTTTAACCGCGTCCAGAAGAACCTTATTTACGAATTTTATAATAGGCTGCTCCGAAGACGACCTCTGCAGTTCGGATATATCTACTTCCTCATTGGTTTCCTCGATGGCGATTGAGTTGAGATAATCTTTGTTTTCGGTAAGAATGCTGGATGCGTTATAATATTTCGATAATGCCGCGGCGATTTCGTTTTCGGACGCAACGACTATTTCGATATTCAAACCCGTTAAGAATTTTATGTCGTCCAGCGCCTCGACTCTTGTAGGGTCGGATACGGCAAGGTACATCGTGTTGCCCTGTCTTTTAAAAGGGACCACTTGAAGTTTGACCGCCAAATCCGGCGGTATCAGTTTTATTATGCTTTCAGGAATCTCTCCTTCAAGCAGATTAACGGTTGCTGCGCCGAACTCTTTAGAAAGAAAAGAAACCAGATCCGAATCCTTAATAAAACCGAGTTCCGTAAGTTGTCTTCCTATGCTCCCGCCGACCCGCTTCTGTTCTTTAAGCGCCGATTCCAACTCTGCGGAGGTTATTATGCCGTTTTTTACTAGAATTTCTCCGAGTTTGACATCTTTAAGCCTTTCGCCCCTAGCTATTCCCTGTCTTGTTCTCTCTTGTATAAGCAAGGCGCTAGATATGTCGTCTTTTTTTGCAATGCCGCGCTTTAATAAAATATCGCCTAATTTTTCGTTATTAAAATTAACCGGCGACAGGTGGTCGTTATTCATGCGAATCCCTTATAATAGCTTTTTATAAAATTAAATATGCAAAAATATTGCATATTTAATTTTATCATAAAATCAGAAATTTTTAAAATATATCGCTTAAAATTTCTTTAATAAGATTAAAATCGGCTCTTTTACCCGTCCAGATATAAAAACTTTCGACTGCCTGAAATAACAGCATAGACAGTCCGTTTACGCGTTTCAACGATTTTTTCTCGAGAACGTTTAAAAAGCCTGAAGATTTTGAAGAATAAGAAATATCGAACAAAAAAAAACCGCCCCTGAATTTTTTTAAACCAGCAAATAGATTATTAATCAGCCTGCCGCTTTCGGCCGACGGCGTTACGGTATTAACGATAATATCCCATTTTTTAGATAAAATACTTTTTAAGGCCGCTACCGAATTAAAATCGGAAGATGCAATTTCGGCATTCGATTTTAAGGACATTTTCCATAAACAGGCTTCTTTTTTAAGTTTATCCGCATTGTCCGCACTGCGGTTAATTATTAAAATATCTTTAGCTCCATCTTTTATCAAGGCATAAAGTACCGCTCTGGAAGCGCCTCCAGCTCCAATAATAATAACGCTCCTGCCATTTAAATTTTCTTTAAATTCATAATTTACGGCGCTGGCAAATCCTTTTATATCCGTATTATATCCGCGGTAATTGCCGTCTTCTTCTAAATTTACGGTGTTCACTGCTCCTATAGTTTCGGCTTCCGCGCTTAAAGAATCGATATATTTCAAAACTTCTGTTTTATAAGGCTTAGTAATATTCGCGCCTTTCATGCCGATAGCCTTAAAACCGTTAAATGCGGCGGCAAATTTTTCCGGGGGGACGTCGAACATGCCGTAACATAAGTTTGTTTCGAGGAGTTTATTGAGAAAGCCGTGTATCGTGGGGGAAAGAGAATATTTTATATTATAACCGAAAATACCGGTTAAATGAGGCGAAGCAAAAAGGCGGGCATCCTTTTGTTCTTTCATATTAAACGCCCATAAGCAATTATTTTATTTAGATAAGGCGACATCGTTCGCTTACCCGTTTTTCTTATTTAAAAAATTAATATTAATTTAATAATACAAAATAGAAATATTTTTTTCAATATATTTTTTATTTAACGTTGATATTGATAATTTTCTCCGTTTATTTTATAATTATTTTATGGACGCGAAAGAAAAAAATATAAACGATTTGACATTCGAGGAAGCCCTAAAAAAATTGGAAGAAAATGTTTTAAGCCTCGAAAAAGGAGACCTCGGTCTCGACGAATCTATAATAATTTACGAAGAGGGGACAAAATATTCGGATTATCTCCTTAAAAAGCTGGACTCCGCAGAAAAAAGGGTCGAAGAATTAAGCGCAAAAGACGAGGAGGGCGTCAGGCCTTCTTTAAATACCGAGCCTCTAAATATATGAACGACTTAGCGCTTTATATAGAAACCGGCAAACAATTAATCGACGAATTCATAAAAGCCCATTTTATCAAAAAACGTTACGATAAAAAATTCCGGCATAATAAATTTTCCCTTGCGGACGCTATGCTTTACACCCTGACCATGCCCGGCAAAAGAATAAGGCCTATAATTCTTTTGCTTTCTGCCGAAAGTTTGGGCTTTACGGATAAAAAAAAACTGCTGCCCTTCGCTTCTTCCCTTGAACTTATACATTCCTATTCTTTAATACACGACGACCTGCCTTCGATGGACAACGACGATTTGAGAAGGGGGAAGCCCACAAGCCATATAGTATTCGGAGAGGCTGCGGCGATACTTGCCGGAGACGCCCTCCTCGCCGAAGCTTTCGTTATGCTTTCGGACAAAGATTATATAGGGGGATTAGATCCGGTAAAAATTATAGAAGCGGTAAGGGAGCTTTCCTGCGCCGCCGGAGCCGGCGGACTCGTAGAAGGCCAGTTTCACGATGTTAATTCTTTCGGCGAGCCTTTAGATTTTGAAAAAATTGAATATATAAACTGGAAAAAAACGGCGAGCCTTATCGCTTCGGCTTGCGCGGTAGGGGCTATATTATCCGGCAAAGACGAAACGACCGTATCGGAATTCAGAAAATTCGGCGGTTATATCGGGCTGGCTTTCCAAGCCGTCGACGATGTTCTCGGAATTACCGGAAATAAAGAAATTTTAGGAAAAACGGCCGGCATAGACCGAATAAACAATAAGCTCACTATGGCTGAAAATATAGGGCTTGAAAGAACCCGCAAATTAATTGAAGAATACAATAAAAAAGCAATGGCGCACATAGAAAAAACAGGGGCGGAAACCGGTATGTTTATAGAATTAATAAAATATCTTACGTGCAGGATAAATTAGAAAAATAAATAACGATAATGTTCTTAGAAAAAATAAATAAACCGAACGACCTTAAAACGTTGCGGCTCGAAGAATTAGAAACGCTTGCGGCAGAACTGAGGGAGAAAATTATATCCGCCTGCTCTAAAAACGGCGGGCATATAGCTTCCAGCCTCGGGGTCGTGGAACTTACAATCGCAATTTTAAAATCGTTCGATATGGAAAATGCCGATAAAATAATATGGGACGTCGGACATCAGTCTTATCCGTATAAAATACTTACGGGAAGAAAAGATAAATTCCATACCCTAAGAAAATTAGGCGGAATATCCGGTTTTCCGTCCATCGCCGAAAGCAGATACGATTTCTTCGGAACCGGACATGCCGGAACGTCTATCTCGGCCGCCCTCGGTATGAGCGCCGCAAAGGATTTAATCGGCAAAACCGGAGTTAACGGAGACGGCAGGATTATAGCCGTTATAGGAGACGCATCCATATCAAGCGGTCCGGCGCTTGAAGGTTTAAATAACGCCGGTTCCCTAAAAAAAGACGTCATCGTTATATTAAACGATAACGAAATGTCCATATCGAAAAACGTCGGGGCTATTTCCAATTATCTCAACAGAATAATGAGCGGTAATTTTTATCAGGGACTCAGAAAAGAAGCCGAAAAAATGCTTAACTCTATCCCTTTATTCGGCTCTCAAATGGCGAGGCTTGTTTCGAAATTCGAGGAATCTTTTAAAAACCTCATCGGACCCGGCATAATATTCGAAGAACTCGGTTTTACGTATATAGGCCCTATAGACGGACACAATATACCCTATCTTTTAGACTCGTTCGAAAATATAAAAAAAATAAAAAAACCCATTCTTCTGCACGTTATTACTAAAAAAGGAAAGGGATACGAACCGTCGGAAAAAAATCCTTCTATTTTTCACGGAATTTCCGCTTTCGACAAAAACACCGGATTAATGCTTAAAAAATCGGGAAACGTTTCTTACGGCGAAACTGCTTCGAACTTTCTTATAAACATAGCGGAAAATAACGCTAAAATAATAGCCGTTACGGCGGCAATGCCCGACGGAACCGGCCTTTCCAAATTTTCAAAGGTATTTCCGGACAGATTCTTCGACGTCGGAATAGCCGAAGAACACGCGGCAACGTTTGCGGCCGGAGCGGCGGCTAACGGATTAAAACCTTTCGTCTTTATATATTCGACTTTTCTTCAGCGTTCTTTAGACCAGATAATTCACGACATATGCCTCCAGAACCTTCCGGTCGTTTTTTGCATCGACAGGGCAGGTATCGCAGGAGAAGACGGCGCCACCCACCAGGGAATATTCGACATATCGTTTTTAAATTTTATTCCTAACCTGATTTTTATGTCTCCGCGCAACGAATATGAACTTATGCGGATGATTAAAAGCTCGGTTTCTTATAATAAGCCCGCCGCGATAAGATATCCTAAAGTAGAAATACCGCATTTCGATATTCCCGAAGAAAAAGCCGTTCCGATTATAAAAGAAGGGGAATTCGAGATTCTAATAGATGCGCTTCAAAACTTCGTAATAAGCGTCGGCGCTCCGCATACCGAAATTTTAAAAAATATATTGGCTGAAATAAATAAAGATATTGCGGAAAAAGAACAAAAAATAGGCCTTATAGACGCAAAATTTATATCCCCTGTTTCCGAAGAATTAATCGCAAAAATAAAAACCGCAAAAAAAATTATGACGGTAGAAGAAAACGTGGAATTTTCGGGTTTCGGAGCAAAACTTCTCACCGTCTTAAGCAGGAATACTCGCCTGTCCGGCTTAGAATATAAAATTTTATCTCTCGGAAATAATTATATAGAACACGGCTCCCGCGGCGAACTTCTCGCAATCTCCGGATTTTCTAAGGAAAAATTATACGATTCGGCCAGCGGATTTTTTAATATAAACTGTGAAAAAAATAAGATTAGATATTCTTCTTTCTGACGCTTCTTCGGCATTCGATTTAACGAGAACAAAAGCGGCGTCGCTGATAATGGAAGGCATGGTTTCGGTAAACGGTTCCGTATGCACGAAACCGGGAACTCCGGTAGGCAGGGAGAGTTTAATAACGATAAAAGAATTAAATCCCTACGTATCTCGGGGCGGTTTGAAATTAAAAGGAGCGTTAACCGATTTTAATCTCGACGTCAAATCAAAAAGAGCCATAGATATAGGCGCTTCGACGGGGGGATTTACCGACTGCCTTTTAAAAGAAGGCGCGGATTTTGTTTACTGCATAGACGTAGGCTACGGCCAGCTTCATTACTCCTTAAGGAATAATCCTAAAATTAAAAATTTGGAAAATATAAATATAAAATATTTAACTTTTGAAGACATAGGAGAAGAACTCGACCTTGCCGTTTGCGACGCATCTTTCATATCTCTTACCAAAATCCTTCCTTATATTTTAAAATTTATCAAGAAGCAGGGTTCAATGCTTCTGCTTATAAAGCCCCAGTTCGAAACCGACAATAAAAGCATTTTAAAGAAAGGCGTAATAAAAGATTCCGGCTCATACGAATTAATTATAAATAATATAATAGATTTTTCAAAAAACTTAAATCTTACCGTGGACGGAGTAAAAAAATCATGCATAAAAGGAAAAAAGGGGAATACGGAATTTTTCATTCTCCTCAAGAAAAACTCGTGAAAATTTTTAAGGCTTTATCGATTTTGACATTTTTTTTAATATTTTCTGCAGTTTTGTATGGAAAAGCATATCCTGCCGCCGCACAAAATAACCGGTTAAAAACCGCTTCCGTCTTTAACGTCTCGGCCGGCTTCATTTATTATTACAACGGGAATTATCCGGATGCGGTTAGATATTTTAATAAAGAATCGTCTAATTTACTTAAAAATTCTTATTTTAATTACATCCTTGCGGTATTATATTTTAAAAACGGAGAATATCGAAAATCTTTAAAGCGCATAAACCTTGCTCTAAGCCTTACGCCGCAAAATATAAAAAACCGGTTCGCAAAAAATGAAATTAAGTATTTAATACTGAAAGCTAAAATAAAGGCAAATCGGGGCGATATGAAACAATCGGCCGCAATCCTTAAACATATTCTGCAAAAAAATCCTTATAATCTTAAAACGCTTTTGTTTCTTTCCAATTTGTATATCTACGAAAAAGATTTTAATACGGCGGTATTTTATCTCAACATAATAAAATTAAACATCCCCGACAATATTAACGCATATTATCTGCTGTCGAAAATATACGCGGTTCAAAACAAAAATAAAAAAGCCGAACGGGAACTGATAAGCCTTATAAATATCGACCCTTATTTTAAAAAGGCATACTTCAGGCTTGCCGCCCTTTATATCCTTACGGGCAAAGAAAAAAAAGCGATAAACGTTTTTAATAAATATCTCAAAATCGACCCTTATTCTAAAACCGCGATTTATCAGTCGGCTATACTCGAATACGCTTTAAAGGACTACCGCGCGTCCAGAAAACGCTTTTTAAATTTTATCGGCATAGCAAAAAATTCTAAAGATAATTATAGATTAATAAACAATGCTTATTTCTTCACGGGAATATCGTATATAGTGCAAAAAAAATATAAAAGAGGGCTGTTTTATTTGAATAAGCTGAAACCGGGGAGGCATTATATAGACGCTAAACTTCAGGAAATAGAAATATACATAGGCGGCTATAAAAAAACCGGAAATATTAAATACCGGAAATCCGTCGAAAGTATTATATCGGGAATGCTTTCCGATAAGAAGCTGAATAAAAATTTAAAATTTTATTATTTTTCGGCTGTCGCTCTCGCGGAGATAAAAGATTACCGGATGTCGGAATATGCCGTAAAAAAAGGATTATTAAAATTTCCCGATAATACCGCCCTGTTATACGAATTAGGTTCGGCGTACCACGCGTTAAAAAAAGACGGCAAGGCTTATGCGGCTATGAAAAAGATTTTAAAAATAAACCCTTACGACGCCGATGCGCTTAACTATATAGGATATTATCTCGCCGTAAAAAATAAAAATTTAAAAAAGGCGGGGGAGCTGATAAAAAAAGCTTTGTCTTACGATAAAGGCTCTCCTTTTATCCTTGACAGCCTCGGGTTCGTGTATTACAGGGAAAAAAAATACGCAAAGGCGCTGAAATTATTTAAAACCGCGCTTAAAAAGCTCGGTAAATCGGCAACCGTATTAAAACATACGGGTATGGATTATTTTATGCTGAAAAACTATAAAAAAGCTCTGGAATATCTTGAAAAATCATATAAAATCAAGAAAACCGAAGAGGTTGAAAAATATATATTTCTAATCAAAAAGATGAAATTTTAAAATTTCTCCAATTTTCTGTAAATCGTTTTTAATCCTATTTTAAGGTCGTTGGCGGTTTTAACTTTATTAAAACCGTTCATTTCCAATGTTTTTTGTATAATAATGTTTTCGGCGTCCTCCATGGCTGTTCCGAAAGGTATTCTGATAAAATCGTCCCTGCAGGATTTTGAAAAAAAAAGTCCTGAATATTTTTCTTTTAGATAGCCGGGCAGCAGAGATTCGTCGGCGATACCGCCTTTTGAAACGGCGGTCATATATTCTATAATATTTTTAAGCTCCCTTACGTTGCCCGGATAATCGTAGCTTAATAGAAAATCTAATGCCTCTTTGCTTATTCCGCTAATTTTCTTTCCGTTTTCGTTCGAAAAATCTTCTAAGAACTTCTTTATAAGAACGGGTATGTCTTCTTTTCTTTCTCTCAGCGGTATGAGCTTTAAATTTATTACGTTAAGCCTGTAATATAAATCCTTCCTGAATTCTCCGCTTGAAACCTTTTTTTCTATATCCTGGGATGCCGCTATAACTCTTATGTCTATTTTAATGGTTTTATTTCCGCCGACTCTTTCAAATTCCTTTTCCTGCAGTACCCGCAATATTTTAGACTGGGTCTTCAAGGAAATCTCTCCTATTTCGTCTAGAAAAATCGTTCCTCCGTCCGCCATCTCGAATCTCCCCCTGTATAAAGAATCCGCGCCCGTATAAGCCCCTTTCTCATGCCCGAAAAGCTCGCTTTCTAAAATAGCCTCCGAAAGAGCGGCGCAGTTTACTTTAACAAAAGGTTTATTTTTCTTCCGGGAATTATTGACTATAATATTTGCAAGAAGTTCTTTGCCCGTTCCCGTCTCTCCCTCTATAAGCACCGTAGAATTGGTGCCGGAAATAGCAATAGCCGTGTTGACTATAGCGGTCATTTTCCGGGAGGATGTTATAAGACTGCCGAAATTAAATTTTTCGTCGAGCCTGTTTTTAAGAACGTTCAACTCGTCGATAAGGCTTTTATTAGATATTATACGCTTAATTATCAGTTCGAGCTCGTCTAAGTTTACGGGCTTCGTAATATAATCGAATGCTCCGAGTTTCATGGCTTCAACCGCGGTTTTTACGGAACTGAAGCCGGTCGCCACTATAATTTCGGGATTCCAGACCCTTCTGCCGTCTTTTACCGCTTTTAATAAATCCAATCCTGTTCCGTCGGGCAGTTTAAGGTCGGTAATTATAATATCTATTTTATCTTTATTGCCGGAATCTACGGAATCCAATATTCCGAATGCGGTCTTAAGGCAGTCTGCTTCAAAAACTCTGTGTCCTTTAAGGTTGAGATATTCCGAAAGTCCGTTCCGTGCGGCGTCGTCGTCTTCGACTATCAGTATGACCGCAGGTTTTTGGGAAGGTTCGTTCATTTTTAATTATTGCAGGTCTTTCATTACAACGGAAATCTTAGTACCAAGCCCTTTTTTCGACTCGATATTTATATTAAACCCATGGGCGTCCAGGATTCTTTTAGTCAATGCAAGGCCAAGTCCGGCTCCCGTTTTTTTCGTGGTGAAAAAAGGCTCGAAAATCTTTTTAAGCGCTTCTTTTTGTATTCCTGCCCCGCGGTCCTCAAACGTCAAAGATACTTTATTTAAAATATAGGAAGAGTAAATAAAAACGCCGCCTTTTCCGCCTTCATAAGATTCTGCCGCATTTAATATTAAATTTTTAAATACCTGAAGCATTAAATCTTTATCCATTCTAATATAAATATTTTTATCCACCGAATCGGAAAAACTTATTTCTTTTGCTAAAAGTAAGTTTTTAACGGTTTTATAGGCTTCGTTTATCAATTCCGAAAGATTAGCCTCTTCCGGATTTATATCGAAATCTTTGGTAAATTTCAATATGCCGTCCATAGTCTGCGCGAGCTTAGCCGTTTCGCTTTCTATCAATCCGCCGGTTTTAACGATGCCGTCTTTATTCTTCTCTACATTTTTAACTTTCTCGGTCAAAACTCTGGAATTTATCAAAACGGAATTTATATTGCCTTTAATCTCGTGCATAATAGTCGAAGGTATTTCCAGAATGTTTTTTTCTAACGACCTTAAAGATGATTCGGCATTATCCTGCGCTTCTATAAGCCCGTAAAAATATATATACATAAATATTATAAGACCGACCGCTAATAAGAGCGCCGCGGCAAAGATAGAATAAAAAGAAGCGGCGCCGAAACCGCCGTATAACGATGGATAAGCAAGTTTTAATCCGTTATTTCCGTTAACGAAGATCATGCCCGATTGTTTAAAGGAATATATCGAACCGGGAGTTTTTGAATGCAGGACGTCGAACATCCGGAAAGCCGTATATGCAAAAAAACCGATGGTTAGAGCCGTCAAACCGGCAATAAAACTTAACAGGAAAACTTTAAACTTTTTAGTTTTCGTCATTTGCATTATCATAATATATATTTTATTACATCTTTAATTAAAAATCAAAAAATCTTTTAGCGGACATTTTTTAGATAGAAATGAAAAAGCGGAAGGGCTGAAAAGCCCTTCCGCTTTAATTTTATTGCGTTTGCATCACAACACTGCGTCGGCGCAGGATTAGAATGCAAAGTCGAGACCCGTGCCAACTGTATCGTCTTCCTGCTGGTTCGTAAACGTGTATCCGAGATAAAGATGCGCGTTGTAGGCTAAATTGATTTCAGCCTGAAGGTCAAGCGCATTCTTTATGCCGTTATAAGATGTACCGGGAAATATAGGACCGCCATATAAAGTATTGATGTCAGTCGTTACTCCATTACCCTTGCCAGCTACACCGTTTGCGAACTCCAATTCCGAATTTTTATGCGTCCAGGAATACTGCGCATAGTCAGCCGTCAACATAATACCATTATTCATAACTGGCAATATATATCTGCCGTATGCTTCAAAAGTGCTGTAGCCGTTAGATGTATCGGTTATGCCGTAAGGCAATGTCTGGCCGCTTGAAGCATATGGATTAGAATCGCTCTGGACCATATAGGTTAAGCCAAGCTCGTAAACATCGTTGGCAAGGTCGACATCGACGCCGTTAACCATAACGCGGTTGGTCCATGCATTACCGTTTACCGCAATTGGTTCCGAAACGGTCCCGCCGTAGTAACCAAATTCAAGCTGTCCCATTGGTATTGGAGCATATTCCTTTAACTGATAAGTATATTCCATAGCGTTAGAAGTCGTTCCGCCGGTAAGAGCTTCTGCATTAGAAGCACCCGTGATAGCAGGATAAGAACCCTGATCATTCGTAACCGTTACTTTATACCACAAATGATAACCAGGCGTTCCGTAAAGTTCAAATCCTGGATTTTTAGCGCCAACTAACAAACCTCCTTCTCCGTCATAACCAACGTTTAAAGCTTGAGCGTTGCCGTCAGCTGGACCAGCGTTAACGTATATCTGTTCTTGTCTCTGAAAGTAGGCAGATGCAACTTTTACCTGACCTAATTTTAAGTTGAACAGATGAGGGGCTAATCCTAATCCGCTACCTAACCCGTTAATCGAAGCGACAACCTGATGCTGGCTTAAAGAGTTACCTGCACTACCTGCATAATGCACATAAAACGACATTGAATTTGCAAGAGGCGTATATAATTTGTATGCGCCTGCGGTCACTAAATCAATTCCTGCACTGAAAGCATCAGTTGAAGCCTTGGCGTTCTCATTCGTATAATGCTGGTAACCGATAGTTCCTTCCACCATTACCGGAATCGGCCATGGATTCGGAAGGCTAAGCCCTTCGGCAATCTGAGTTGCGTCGGCAGGGGTTCCGTTTGTGCCCGGAAGCCTGAAGCCGTTTCTCCAGAATGCTCTTCCGAACGGGTTAAGGTTTGGGAAAACAGTATGGCAAACTGCGCATGAAAAATGATACTTTTGTGAAAAAGCCGGGATTGCGTTTGCTTTTTTCGGAGCCATCGCGAACGAAAGCGCCAAAACAAACAAGGCAACCATAGCTATTATTAATTTCTTTTTCATAACTTTCCTCTCTTTTAAAATTAAAGTTAAAACTAAAAATTTAATCAAATTGGGAACTTGATTTCTAATCTTTCTCCTCTGCCACCTCCTTAAAAGATTTTATATTATTTTATATATCTAAAACTCCCTTTTGTCAATATCTTTTTGCGAACGGATAATCATAATATATATCGTCCGACAGGCTAAATACTTTAGCCTTGATTTAATTATAATACCTATATTTTATATGTCAAGACCTTTTTAGTTTTTTTTATTTTATTTATTTTAACGATTCCAGATAAGACGCAAGTTCATAAAGCTCTTTCTTGGAAAGCATCTTGTGGTCCGGCATAATAGCCATATAGGACTTTCCGTCTATTTTTAACGTGGAACCCGGTTTAAAATTTTTCGCCGGCGCAGCAATCTGAACTTCAAGCCATTTGACAGAATGTTTTGCAAGTCCTTCCTTAGAAAGGTCGGGCCCTACGCTTCCGCCTTTTTTGCCTATGGTATGGCAGGCAAGACAGTCTATGCCCCTTTTGTTGGAATGGATAAGCCGATTGCCGAGCTGTGCGGCGGATAATTTTACCGGAGCGTTAAGGGCGCGAACGGCAATGTAGCCCAGAACTATGACGAGAATAATAAATACTGCCGTTATGCCTTTTTTCATAAAAACACCACTTAAAAATATTTGAATTTGAAAATTATTATATAGATTGCTTCGCTTCGCTCGCAATGACGCCCGATCTTAATAATCGAATTTCATTAAAGCGTTTACCTTATGAGGCTTGAGCTTGTCCGAGCCTTTCAAGAACGAAAGTTCCGCAAGAAACGCCGTGTCGACGACTTCAGCGCTAAAACTCTCGACCAGTCCGATAGTCGCGAGAGCCGTTCCGCCGGTCGCAAGAACGTCGTCGGCGATGATTACCCTGTCGCCCGCCTTCAGCGCATCCTTGTGTATTTCGAGGGTCGCGCTTCCGTATTCGAGGTCGTAGTTCAAAGACGAACACTCGTAGGGAAGTTTGCCGGGCTTCCTGACCATTATAACGCCTGCGCCGAGCCTGTAGGCAAGCGGCGCGCCCACGACGAATCCTCTGGCTTCTATGCAGACGACGTAATCTATTTTTTCGGCTATATACGACCCGGCCAGCGAATCCATAGCATACGCGAACGCTTTCGCGTCGGCAAGCAGAGGCGTAATATCTTTGAAGTTAATCCCTTTTTTAGGAAAATCGGGAATTTCACGGATAAATTGTTTTAGGTCCATCTTCGTTATTCTTAAAGGGCGCGGATTAAAGTCCGTCCCCTGTTAATGCAACGTTATTTTTGTTTACGATAATAATTATATATTTACGAAAATTAATTGTCAATACCGGAAAGCGGAAGTTTTATCATTGCATTGAAAAAAATAGGTCCCTTTTTTCCCGCTAATACATCCTGCTTTCGACTTTTAAATGTTTAATAGCTTTTTTTGCGTTGAAATCCTTCATGAGATACAGGTAATACGTTCTGACCGGCCTTAATTTTACGTATATGTCGAGCCTGCCTATTTTTTTAATAGACTTGAAATACGGCGCATATTTTTTAACCGGATTTAGCATATATTTGTTATCCATAATAAAAAGGGCGTTTTCTCCGTTTATTTTATCGAGATTCTGCCAGAGGTCGTACTGGTTGAGAAAGCCGGATATATTATAAATATTTACGGCGGGTTTATAGCCGCCGTAATAGACGAGTTCGTCTGCTATGGCATAGTGGTGCGTAAGTATAAAGAGCGGACTGCAAACCGCCTTATAGCCTTTGTAAACGATGCCGATATACTTTGCGCTATGCCTCCAGCCGAAAAGGTCGTTGGTTATGTCGGCGGTGGAAGGCTTGCCGGGAATGTGCGGGATGAAAGAAAACGCCCCGCCTTTTTTAAGGCGTTTTTCCCTGTCGATATAACGTATTATTTTGCCTACCGGTATGGAATTATAATAAATCTGGTTATAAAGGATATAAGACAAAAAGAAACCGGAAAAGAGGGCGAAATAGACGCAGTATTTCAAAATACGGTAAGAAAGTTTACGCGTAAGAAGGTCGGCGGCATAGCCCATAATCGGAAATGCCGCAAGATAGCCTATATCCGGCCAGTGGACTAAAATCCTGTGGGAATATCCGTTGGCGAGGAAAAATAATAGAACAGGCAGGGACAGGCAGACGGAAAACAAAAGAGGCTCTCTATAGTCGAACCATCCGTCAGACGACCGCCCCGTCGGCCTTCGGCCGACACCCCTCCTTAGAAGGAAGGGAACTTTTTTTAATGAATATACGAACACTCCGATTAAAAATAAGTATATTAACGGGGTAATAACCAAAACCTGCCCGAACCAGCCTGCGGCTAAAAGCGGAAAACCGGGCTTAGGGTGCGAAAAACCGTGCGAAAGCTGAAACTTAAACGATATGAAGTTATGCGTATAATTCCAGTATATTACAGGCGAAAAAACGATGAGCGCAGAGGCAAGAGCCATATAAGGATAAACCGTTTTCAGAAAATGCCTGTTCCGCTTGGAAACGAGCAGATACAGAAGGACGGCGGGCGGAATGAGCGCCGCGGTATATTTGCTTAAAAACGCAAAGCCGAGGGAAATACCGGCGAGGAGCCAAAAAAACCGCTCCGTCGGCCTTCGGCCGACTCCCCTCCTTTTAAGGAGGGGAGTTAAAATATCTGTCTCATTTTTTCGTTCCTGCTTAACTATTTCCTCGCCCCTGTCCGCTTTTTCTTCTACCGCTTTATAAAAAAATATGAAAAATAACAGGGTAAAAAATAATAGCGGGGCGTCGGGCAGAATCATCACGGAAAGAACTATTCCGAATATTACGGCGGACAAAAAGAACAGAAACGAGAAAAAAGCCGCCCGTTTGTTTCTAAATAATATATAGGAAAGGTAATATACTAAAAATCCGTCGAGGAACGAAAAAACGACCGCTCCTAGCCTGACCGAAAGCTGGCTTTTGCCGAAAAGCCACGTAAATGCGTAAATAATCCAGCCGACGAGGGGGGCGTCGTCTAGATAACCCAAAGAAGGTTTCAGCGACCATACATAATAATGCGCTTCGTCGTTGCCGAGGTTAAGATTCGAAGCAAGATGAATATGAACGATAAGCGCAAAAAGAGAAACGAGGATTAAATAAATCTCGTATTTGAATTTGCCTATATATGAACTCAATTTTTGCCTGCTAAAATTTATTATAAACCGCCGGTTGCATCCTTTGCAATTATAGTTTTCATTAATCCGTTAAATCTGTCTTTCAGTTCCAAAGCGGCGTCGGCCTGCGCAAATAAGGCGGCATAGGCGGCGGTCATGGACGCTAATTCTTTTTCCGAAGGCTCTTCGAAATAGTTTTTCTGATTGAAATAAACTGCGGAGTCCGCTTCGGAGTAATCCGTTAAACCGCCCGCGGCCGAATCGGCGTTTGCGCCGAACCTGTCCGCAAGCCTTTTTAATATAATTTCTTCTTTTTCGTCATATATTTTAGAATATACGAATATAAAAATACAGTCTTTTTTATTAAAACTGTTAATTATTTTTTCGCGGTTGTCGCGTTTTAAGAATGTCGCATCGAATATTACGTTTCCGCCTTTTTCAAATTTTTCTAGTCCTTCTTTTAATAAATTTTCATAAACCTTTATATCTGCATCGGCCGAATATTTAACGGCTCTGCCGGAAGAGCCGTATAAATCCCGTCTGATTTTATCGGTGGAGACGACGCGCGCGTAAAACCACTCGGAAAGCAGTCGGGAAAGCAAAGACTTGCCGGCGCCGGAAAGACCGCAGTTAAGGATAACGACCCGCTTTTGTGCAAGCGCAAGGTAAAAAGCCGCCAGATTAAGATATTTAAGGGCTTTTAAGGGCGCGTCTTCTCCCGGGGAAAGAAGGGAAATTTTGCATCTTACTATAGCCCTGTAAGATTTAAAAAAAGGTATCACCGAAGGTTCGTATTTCTCGAACGGGGCTATGGATTTTAAATAGTTAAAACAGTTTTTATAATAGCCGAAAAACAGGACGGATTCGTAAAAATAGCCGTTAAATTCAAAGTCCATAAGCAAAAAAGCTATATCGAGATATATATCCTGGCATCTGTATCTTTCGCCGAATTCGACGCAGTCCATAAGGCAGATGCCGTTAACGCGGCGGGGGTCCATAACGGCGATATGCTCCATTCTTAAATCTCCGTGAACGTCTCTGACGAAGCCGCCTTCGGCGCGGAGGCGGATAAATTCGGAAAAGAGCGGGGACGAAAGGAAAGAGGGATAAGATGCAACCGCCCCGTCAGGCGAAGCCTGACTCCCATCATTATTAAAGAAGGGGGCTATTTTGCGGTAATATTCTTTTATCGTTTCGTAATTGTCGTCCCAGTTTGCCTTATAAACACCGTAATTGCCGAATTGAGAAATTCTTTTGGAGGTTCCGGCGTTCTTATGAAACAGGTATATTTTTTTTGCCGCCTTTTTTAATATGCCGTCTATATTCACGGAGGTACTGACAGTTTCAGGTTTGCCGTATTTGCTAATTTTATCAAGTTTGCCGCTTTTCAGAATATTGCCTAAAAAACGGCCGGAATTTATCCTTCTCATCCTGACGAAAACGTCTATAAGCCTGCCGCCCTTAAATCCGGTGAACAGCCTGCCTTCTTTTTGCCTGAGTTCTACTAAATTCAGATAAATGCCGGAACAGGCTCTTCTGTTTAAAGACAGTTCCTTTTTTGCGAAAAAAATTCTTTTCTCGAGGGTCGTATAATCGACGAAGCCGAAATTAACCGGCCTTTTTTGCTTGTAGGCGAACTTAGGGGTAAGATAAATACGGGATATATGAGTTTCGATAAGCGCTACGTCAGGACCGCCCCGCCCTAACGGGCTCCCCTCATTAAAAACAGAAAAGGGGATAGATTTATTTATTCCCAGGTTGCTATTTGACTTTTCCGAATTGTTCGTTTGGGAATAAAAAATATCTACCCTCTTTTTCGACTCTTCTTTCGATTCTTCTTCGCTTTCTTTATCGCGCATCGGCGTTTATCCTTCCAAACCGGCGTCTGCAGCCATTTTTCTGAGTTTCTTCAAGGATTTGACTTCTATCTGCCTTATGCGTTCCTTTGTAAGACCGAAAATAAGTCCCACTTCGTTAAGCGTCCACGGCTTTTCGTAATTAAGCCCGTATCTTAAAAATATAACTTTTCTTTCTATATCGGCAAGATTGAACAGCCATTTATTGAGGAGATTCAGGGTTTCGATTTTGTCGAGAATATCTAAGGGCGAAGTAGCGTTTTCGTCGGCTTTAATTAAATTGGAAAAAGACATATTTGCGTCGTCTTCGTCGCCGTTCTGCGAATAAGGCGCATCTAAAGAGTAAATATTGCCGATTAAACCTAAAATCTTTTCTAATTTTTTTTCTTTAATGCCCATATGTCCGGCTACTTCGCTGAAATTAGGCTCTCTTTTGATTTCGCCGGTAACTTCCTTTATCGCCCTCGTATATTTATAAAGGTTTTCGGATATGTGTATAGGAAGCCTCACGACCCTGCCGGAATTCAGTATTCCCCGTTCTATCGTCTGCCTTATCCACCATATGGCATATGTAGAAAACCTGAATCCTTTTTTAGGTTTGAATCTTTCCACTGCTTTTATGAGTCCGATATTTCCTTCCATAATGAGGTCGTCGAAGGACAGGCCCCTTCCGAGGAACTTTTTTGCTACGCTGATTACAAGACCGAGATTGGATTTTATCATCAAATCCCTTGCCCGTTCGTCCCCTTCGCCGATTTTAAGCGCAATTTCGTATTCCTGTTCTTTGGTAAGAAGCGGATATTTTTTCAGGTATTTAAGATACTGGCTGGAAATTACGTTGTCTTCGGGTTTAGCATGCTTGCCGCCGAAATCGTTTTCGGCAATATCCGATACCGGTTCGTCAGAAACCGCACCGTTGAGGCGTTTGCGCTTCATATCCGTTTTTCCCTATAAGTTTGACAAAATTTGCCGGAGCGATTTCCTTCGAGAACATAGCTCCTTTTTTCTTTTCGATTATGCAGATATTCTGAGAGCCGTTCCTCTCTACGGGCGCAACCATAATACCGCCTTCGCCGAGCTGGTTAAACAGGAACGAAGGAATATCGGGCGAACAGGCCGTTATAAGTATCCTGTCGTAAGGGGCGTATTCTCCGAAGCCTATCGACCCGTCGCCTATAATAAAAGTCACGGTATGTATATTTAACGACTCTATAACGCTTCTTGCTTTTAAAGACAAATCCCTTATGCGCTCAATAGTAAAAACCGAAGAGCAGAGCTGCGAGAGGACGGCCGCTTGATAACCCGAACCCGTCCCTATCTCTAAAACTTTATGTTCTTTATTTAAGTCCAGCGCCTGCGTCATAAGCGCCACGGTATAAACGCTGGAAATAGTCTGATTATGCCCTATGGGGAGCGGAGATTCCCCCCAGCACATATCGGCGGTCCTGAAAGGCAGTTCGACGAATCTCTCCCTCGGAATCTTGCCGAGGGCATCGAGGACGGCGGCGGAGGCTATGCCTTTAGACTTCAGGCTGTCGGCTATTTTTGCATTCATATCGTAATATTTTAAATTTCATTTAAAGATAAATCGGTATTTTTTAATTTTTCTATAGTTTTATAATTAGTCATATCGAGATGAATCGGCGTAACGGAAATAAGCCCGCTATGAACGGCTTCGTAATCGCTTCCTTCGATATCGTCGAACCTTATATTCTTTCCCCATATCCAGTAATATTTTCTTCCCCTCGGGTCCATTTTTTCGACTACAAAGTCCTCGAAATAACGCTTGCCCTGCTTAGTAATGCGGTATTCGAAAGGATTCTTTTCTTTTTTAATTATCGTCTGGGGAATGTTCACGTTTAAAAGAGTATTTTCCGAAAAACCGCTTTTATTGAAAACGGATGCAAGGTTGGATACGAACCGCGCCGCTTTCCTGAAAGAGGCTTCGAGGTCTTCTTCGAGCGATGCGTCTTTAGGAAGATAACCGCCTCCTTTATTTACGACTAAAGAAACGGCTATCGATTTTATCCCCATAACCGCACCCTCCATAGCGGCGGAAACCGTTCCGGAATAAATAACGTCGTCGCAGATATTGCCGCCGTAGTTTATGCCGGAAATAACAAGGTCGGGCTTTGTTTTTAAAACGGAGTGGACTGCAATATTGACCGCGTCGGCAGGCGTACCGTCGACGGAGTATATATTAGGTTTGAGCTCGTTGACCCTTAAAGGCCTGTCTATTGTAAGCGAGTGGGAACTGGCGCTTCTTTCTCTGTCCGGAGCTACAATAACGACGTCGGCGGATTTCTTAAGCTCTTCGAATAAAATATTTATTCCCGTCGCATAAACCCCGTCGTCGTTTGAAAGAAGAATATTCAATTTTAGTTCCTTGTTTTTCTTGACGACAAAAG
>JAJYZM010000063.1:0-5336 GCA_021799935.1 bacterium
TTTTCATAATAGAATATACGGCGCATGCTCCGGTTCCGCATGCCAGGGTTTCGCCGGAACCGCGTTCCCAAGTTCTTACAAGCACGTTTTGAGCGTCCATAACCTGAACGAATTCTACATTTATTCTTTTCGGAAACATTTTATTATTTTCGATTAACGAACCGTAAAAATGCACGTCGAAGTTCTTGACGTCTTCGACGAATACCGCGCAATGGGGATTTCCCATAGAAACGCACGATATTTCAAATTCTTTTCCTCCTGCGGCTATTTTTTCGCCGATAATTTCAGATTTTCCAAAATCTGCGGGAACTTTTTCGGTTTTAAATTCGGGAACGCCCATAAACACCCGGGCTTCTTTTACCTTTCCCGTACCGGCGGATAAAAATACTTCTACCGTCTTTATTCCGGCAAGCGTTTCTATATTTATATTTTTTTTATCGGTAAGATGCCGGTCATAGACATATTTAGCAAAACATCTTATGCCGTTTCCGCACATCTCGCCTTCGGAACCGTCGGCGTTAAACATCCGCATGCGGAAGTCTGCCGCGGCGTTGCCCAGCGATGGCGGCAGGATTATTATGATACCGTCGGAACCGGCTCCGAAATGCCTGTCGCTTATTTTTACCGCAAGCTCTTTATAAAAATACGTATCGTCCGCTAAGCATTCAGGTAAATCGTTTATTGCGTCTAAATAAAAATAATCGTTACCCGCTCCATGAAGTTTAGTAAATTTTACGTCCATATTTTTCCTCTGAATAAATTTCCTTTTAGCTTATTAATCTTGTTGTTTTTTTAATATCTTTTTTAACGACGTGTTTCCCGTAACAGTGAAACTGTGGCTTATTACTATTCCGTTTTTAATGACTACGTCCAGTTTCTCTTTATATTTTCTGGTGGACGTCGTAAGTATTTCGTTTCCTAAATGCACGTATTTTTTGTATTTAAACCTGTATTTATAGGTAACGGTATCCGGCGTTAGCGGATTTTTTTCTATAGAATAAGGCGGGCCGAACATGGAAACGATTTGCGGTTCGGTAGTGGTTCCGTTGATTATTTGAGCAACGTTTGCGGACATTATAGGCTTGCCCTGCATATTTCTGGTAGTTGCACATCCGGAAAGGGCAAAACCCGAAAACGCAATAACGGTTAATAATAAAAAAAACATTTTGGCTGATTTAATGCTCATGCTTATCGACCTCTATTTTTTAAAATTAGTTTTATATTAATTGTTATATTTTAGCACAATTCGGGGATATTCTAAAGCCGAAAATTTCATCTTTCGCCCGAATATCTGGGGTCCAATGCGTTTCTTACGGCTTCCCCTATTAGATTGAAGCTAAGCACCGTCAATAATATCGCAATTCCGGGGAAAAGCGTAAGCCACCATGCCACCATTATATAAGTTTTCCCCCTCGACAGCATTCCGCCCCAGCTTGCCGTCGGGGGCATTATGCCTATTCCTAGAAAGGCGAGAGACGCTTGGATAAGGATCGCGCCCGCAACTCCGAGCGTCGCCGAAACCAAAATCGGCGCTACGGTATTGGGAAGAATTTCAAAAAACATAATATAGGAATCGGATGCGCCCGCCGCCTTTGCCGATAGGACATAGTCCTTTTCCCTGTTCTGCGTAAATTCAGCCCTAATAATCCTCGCTATCCCCATCCACGACGTCAAACCTATAATTATCATTATATTAATAATGGACGGCTTCAGTATCGCGCTAATAGCAAGTATCAGGAAAAAAGACGGAAACGTCAGCATGATGTCTACAAATCTCATCAGAATACTGTCCGTTACGCCTCCGTAATAACCCGCATAAGCTCCAATAAAAATTCCTATGAACAATGACAGCGAAACGGCGATAAAACCCACTTCTATCGAAATCCTGGCGCCGAAAATAAGCCTGGACAGGATATCCCTGCCGAGCTGGTCTGTTCCAAGCAGATGAGCCGGATTGGGGGGCTGCAAAACCGCGTTTACGTCGATTTTATCGGGATTATACGGAGATATATAAGGCGCAAAAACGGCAGCGATTATAACAAACATTATAAAAACAAAAGAGAGCAAAGCAAGCTTATTTTTTTTAAAAGCATTAATAATTTCGTTCATAGTTCTAAGAAATAAATTTTATAAATGAAAATTTAATATTAATTCAGGGATATTATAATATATAATATATTTTTATAAAATAATTTATTTAAAACCCCGATAAAACATACGCCGTTATGGGAATATACATAGCCAAAAGAATTTTATTTATGGTACCTATTTTAATAGGCATCACGTTAATATCTTTTTTCGTCATACATCTTGCGCCTGGAAACCCTTTAACGGAGCAGTTAGGGTTAAATCCTAGAGTGTCCGAATCTTCGAGGCTGATGCTTACAAAACTGTACGGTTTAAACAAGCCTCTTTTAACCCAGTATCTCGAATGGCTTAAAAGAATAACCACGCTGAACTTCGGCATTTCGTTTACCGCAAACCATGAGCCTGTAATAACCGAAATCGGAAGAACCATAGGCATCACGATTCTTATTAATTCTCTTGCCCTGATATTCATTTTTTTATTTTCCATCCCGCTGGGCGTGCTGTCGGCGGTAAAGCACGATTCTCTTTTTGATAAAATTACTACGGTTTTGGTATTCATAGGCTTTGCGGCGCCTTCTTTCTGGGTTGCCCTTCTGCTTATTATATTTTTTGGAATAGACTTGCATATTTTACCTATAGGCGGAATAACTTCCATGGGTTATAATTTTCTTTCGCCGTTTGAAAAAATAACCGATATTGCCGAACATCTTATAATGCCCGTGTTTGTGGCCGGATTCGGCGGTATAGCCGGCCTTTCCAGATATTTAAAGGGGAATATGCTGGAAGTTTACAGGCAGGATTATATTATTACCGCGAGGGCAAAGGGGCTTAAAGAACGGACGGTCGTCTATAAGCACGCTATGAAAAATGCTCTAATACCTTTTATAACTATACTCGGCTTAAGCGTTCCGGGACTGATAGGCGGAAGCGTGATAATAGAAACTATATTCGACATAAACGGAATGGGGAGGCTTTTCTACCAGAGCGTCCTCGCCCGCGATTATCCTACGATAATGGGAATATTAGTTATCGGCGCGGTCCTTACCCTTATAGGGAACCTTTTGGCCGATATAGCATATGCTCTGGTAGATCCAAGGCTAAGAAAGTAAATCCTTATCTTTTTCCTTTCCTTTATTTAAGTCTTTACCGATAAACATATATACTGTAGGAACTACAAATATTGTCAGAAACGTACCTATGCCGAGTCCGGCGGCTATGACGAGACCTATATCGAACCTGCTGACCGCTCCGGCGCCGGTAGCTATCAAAAGGGGCACTACCCCGAAAACCATTGCGGCGGTCGTCATCAGAATAGGCCTGAGCCTTATCGCCGAAGCCTGTTCTATGGCAGAACGCTTATCAATCCCTTCTTTCTGCAAATCGTTGGCAAACTTAGTAATGAGTATTCCGTGTTTGCTGACAAGCCCTATAAGCGTTACGAGCCCTACTTCGGTATAAATATTTACCGTTGCAAAGCCTAAGCTTAAAAATATCAAAGCCCCCGTTAAAGACATAGGAACGCTTATAAGAATAATAAGGGGGTCGACGAAACTATCGAATAGAGCGGCGAGAATAAGATAAATAATTATCAGCGAAAAGAAAAATGTTACGAGCATAGCCGAACCTTCCTCGACGAACTGTCTGGACTGTCCCGCAAAATTATACGAAAATCCTTTAGGAAATATGTTCTTCGAAGTATTTTCCAGATAGCTTAACGCTTGGCCGACGGTCACGCCCGGTTTGGTAACGGCGGATACCGTAACGGAATTTAACTGGTTAAACTGATTTAAAGATTCCGGCACGACTACGGTTTTAATTTTTATGAAACTTGAAAGAGGCACCATATTGCCGTTCAAAGCCTGAACGTAATAATTTTTCAGCATATTCGGAGTAAATCTGTATTTCTGCAAAACCTGCGGTATGACTTTATAGCTGTAGCCGTTTATCTCGAACCAGTTGACATAGTTTTCGCTCAGCATAGTCGAAAGCGTATTTCCTATTTCCTGCATATTCACTCCTATGCTCTGCGCTTTGCTCTTATCTATGGAAATTTTTAACTGAGGTTCGTCGTATTTGAGGTCGCTGTCCATATATAAAAATAAGCCGCTTTGCATAGCTTTTTCCATTAGGCTGTCCGTAACGCCCATTAATTCCGCATAACTCGTGGTCGAGTTGACAACGAACTCCACCGGCAGACCCTGCGAACCCGGAAGGCTCGGCAGGGCAAACGCGACCAACTTTAATCCCGCCACCGAATTTAATTTCTGCTGGAGAACCGGTGTAAGCTGCATCTGCGTTTTCTTTCTCTCGTCCCAAGGTTTAAGTATTAAACCTGATATAAGGCTGTTATTGCCTGAGACTCCCAGCGCCATAAAATAACGGTCCATTTCCGGAATGGAATTATATATGCCGCCCATTTGTTTTGCGTACATATTTAGATTTTTAAACGTAGAAGTAGGCGAAGCGGTTCCCATAACGAATATGACCCCCTGGTCTTCCGTAGGCGCAAGTTCGCTCTTTGTAGTTATGAAAAGGAAATACGCGCTGACCAGAACGACTATTATAACTAAAGCCACAACCGGTTTATAATTTAGAATACTATGCAATATTTTAGCGTAAGTCGATTTTATTTTATCGAAAGTAACATCTAAAAAGTGCGTGAAACCTCTCTTACCCATATCTTCTTTAAGAAATTTAGAAGACATCATGGGAGAAAGAGTTAAAGCTATCATACCGGATATAAGCACTGCCCCGGCCAGCGAGAAAGCAAATTCGGTAAAGAGCGCTCCGGTCAATCCTCCCATAAAACCTATAGGCAGGAAAACTGCTACTAGCGTAATGGACATGGCTATAACCGGTATGCCGAGTTCTCTTGCCCCTATAAGAGCGGCTTCTACCGGTTTCTTGCCTTCTTCTATATGCCTGCTTACGTTTTCGACGACGATGATTGCGTCGTCGACGACTAGTCCGATAGCCAGAACCATAGCGAGAAGGGTCAACAGATTTATCGAATAATGCAGATAATACATAACAAACAGGTCGCCGATTATGGAGAGGGGTATCGCGATTACCGGAATTATAACGCTTCTTGCAGAACCCAGAAACAAAAATATGACTATAATGACTATTATCAAAGTTTCTACGACGGCTTTTACGACTTCGTTAATGGAACTGCTTATAAATACGGTTCTGTCGAACGCAACCCTGAGTTTTATATGCGCCGGAAGCTGCTGTTTGAGCGACGGGAG
>JAJYZM010000063.1:5346-6124 GCA_021799935.1 bacterium
GTAAATATACCCATAACTACGGCTTTTTTCCCGTTCATTATATTGCCTGCGTCGTAACTTACCGAACCCATTTCGACGGTGCCGATATCTTTGATTCTTATTAAAGTTCCGCCGTCGTTTGCCACGACTAAATTTTTGAACTGCTTTACGCTGTTAAGAAGAGTATCCGCCGATATATTGACCTGTATATAATTCCCTTTGGTATATCCGTTAGACGATATGTAGTTATTATTTGCAAGAGCCTGAGAAACTTCCACGGGCGTAACGTTAAATTCCGCCATTTTTTTAGGATTAAGCCATATCCTCATTCCGAACTGTTTGTTTCCGTAAATCATAACCTGCCCTACGCCGTTTATCGACTGAACTTTAGGCTGAACGGCCCTAGTCAGATAGTCCGTCATCTGCGAACTGCTTAAGGAATTCGACGTAAATGCAAGATACAGATATGCCAGATTCGTCACGCTTGTTTTTGTGATTACCGGAAGCTGGGACTGTTTAGGAAGCTGGTTCAGGACGGAATTTACCTGCGAAAGCACCTCGGCAAGTGCGGCATTAGGATCATAATTAAGTTTCATAAACACCATAATGGTGCTCACGCCTTCGGTGCTAGACGAGGTAATATAATCGATACCCTCCGAAGAAGCGATAGCCCTTTCGAGAGGCATAGTAATGAAACCCTGCACCACGTTTGCGCTGGCGCCGGGATAAGCGGTCTGGACGGTTATCAGCGTATCTTTTACTTTAGGGTATTCCCTTACGGTAAGCTCAGACAAAGACC
>JAJYZM010000064.1 GCA_021799935.1 bacterium
CCGTATTAAACGGCAGCATCTGGAATGAAAAACTGACGGAAAATAATCTTATCTATAGCATATCAAGCGATTATTACGCCGTCAATAATCAGTATTTAACGGTTCAGGCTCTTAAATCTTCCGAAAATGCTTCAAAACTTGCCTACACGCTGGCTCTAAAAAGCTATGAGGTAGGGGTCGGGTCTATGGTTCAGCTAGTAACGGCAAATGCTCAGTATATTTCATCCGTAACAAGCTACATAAACAGCGAATATACTTATTTTTATCTGAAAGCTAAGCTTTATTCCGACCTCGGTTTAACGGTAGAACATTATATAAAATAATAAAGAACTGGATTCCTGCCTGAGCAGGAATAACAAGAATAAGGTGGAAAAAATGTGGAAAAATAAAAAAATAATCGTAACGGCCTTTGCAGTATTAATTTTAATATCGGCCGCTTCTTACTTCATAATAAGAACAAGAACTAAAAAACCGTCTTACGAATTATATGCCGTAAAACCCATTACTATACAGAAATATATAGCCACTACAGGAACCGCAAACCCTATTAACACTATAAACGTAGGAGCGCAAGTATCGGGAATATTCACTAAACTTTACGTATGGTATAATTCGATAGTAAAAAAGGGTCAGCTTCTTGCAGAAATAGACCCTACTCCGTTTATCCAGAAGGTTAACCAGGATAAAGCCAACCTCGAATCGGCAAGGGCAAGCGTTTTAAAGCAGAAAGCGATTTTAGCCTATGATAAACTAACATATATCAGAGACAAAAAATTATGGAAAGAAAACCTTATAGCCCATCAGACGGAACAGAACGCTTACAGCGTCTATCTTCAGGATATTGCACAGCTTAAATATCTAACCGATGCGGTAAACGCTGCAACGGCGCAGTTGGCACAAGACGAAACAAACCTTTCCTACACAAAGATATATTCGCCGGTTAACGGCATAATAATAAACGTAAGCGTAGTAGTCGGACAGACCGTAGCCTCTACTTTTCAGACCCCGAGCCTTTTTACCGTAGGAGAAGATATTACGAAAATGGAAATAGATACTACTACCAACGAAGCCGACCTCGGCGGGATAAAAAAGGGGGATAAAGCATCTTTTACAGTATATGCTTACCCTGATAAGACTATCCAGGGATATGTCCATAACGTCAGGATTAATCCCACAACCGTTTCAGGGGTAGTAAGCTACAACGTCACTATATTTTTCGACAACAAGAACGGCTTGGTACTTCCGGGTATGACGGCAATCGCTAAAATTTACGTTTCAAAAAAAGAAGGCGTCCTCGGCGTGCCTAATTCGGCTTTAAGATTTATTCCTACAGGGGAAAATAAACAAGTTTTGGATAATTTATCTAAAAAATTAAAAGCCGGCGAAGGAGTCGTATGGATATTAAAAAACAAAACGCCCGAACCCGTAATGGTAAAATTAGGCATAAACAACGACGAATATACCGAGGTTATCTCCAACGATATTAAAGCAGGGACCGAGGTAATAACCGGGTTAATATCCAGCGGGCAAACGCAGGCCGCGCCGGGAAGAAAAATGTTCTTCTAACGGTAATTATATAATATGGCAAACGACTATGATATTCGGGACAATGTTCCTCTTATAAGACTTGAAAATATCGGCATGGTCTATAGGATCGGGGATATTGCCTATGAAGTGCTAAAAGGCATTAATCTGACGATTGAAAATGGAGAATTCGTTTCCATAATGGGAGCGTCGGGCTCCGGCAAATCCACCCTGATGAATATATTAGGATGCCTCGACAAGCCGACGTCGGGAAGTTATTTTCTCGAAGGTAAAGATGTTGCGGGGTTAACCTCGGATGAACTTGCCGAAATCAGAAATAAAAAAATAGGCTTCGTATTTCAGGGCTTTAACCTTATACAGAGGCTGTCAATTATCGAAAATGTTATGCTGCCGCTTTATTATTCCGGCCTCCATTCTAAAAATTCCGAGGAAATGGCAATGGAAGCGTTAAAACTCGTCGACCTTTCCGAAAAAGGAAATAAATTTCCTAACCAGATATCCGGCGGAGAACAGCAGAGAGTAGCTATCGCAAGAGCCGTAGTAAACAATGCTCCTATAATTATGGCGGATGAGCCGACCGGCAATCTCGATTCGGTGAGGGGGGCGGACGTTATGAATTTTTTCGGAAAAATAAATGCCGAGAGAGGAGCCACTATTATTCTGGTAACGCACGATAGGCATATAGCGGGTTACGGCAGAAGACTCGTTACGGTTAAAGACGGAATGATTATATCTTCCGACGTTATAAACATATAAAAAATTAAACATTTTAGAACATAAATATTCTGAAAAGATGAATAATAATAAAGAAAATAAGGTTAAATTTGCATTTCTTTTAGACCTTGAGTCCGCTTATAAGACTCTGTTGAGAAATAAAATAAGGTCGTTTTTGACGATACTGGGAATTATTATAGGCGTAGGTTCGGTTATAGCAACGGTCAGCATAGGACAGGGAGCTTCGAGGGCTATACAAAACTCTATAAATTCAATGGGGTCGAATCTGCTTATAATACTTCCGGGTTCATCCTCCCTCGGCGGAATACACAGCGGTTTCGGCGTTCTGCCTACTCTGACACTGAGCGATGTTTATGCAATCAGAAAACTTCCGGCCGTAAAAACCGATTCGGGAATGCTCGGTATGGCTCAGCAGGTCATATGGCGGGGAAACAACTGGTCAACATTGATTAACGGGGCTAACTCTTCATTTACGGTGATAAGAGCCTGGTCCGTAGTAAAAGGCACCTTTTTTACTCCGCAGCAGGTAGCGTCGGCGGCAAACGTCGCAGTCATAGGAAACACCGCCGCTACCGAACTTTTTGGACTCATAAACCCGATTGGGCGGATAATACTTATACATAATGTTCCGTTCACTGTAATAGGGCTTTTATCCGTTAAAGGATTTAACGCTTTCGGCCAGGACCAGGACGATACGGTGGTAATACCCATAACTACGATGCTGGAGAAAATTGCCGGAACGACCTGGGTGCATGCTATAGCCGTATCTGCAAAATCCAATAAAGATACGGTAACGGCAGAGTCTGAAATTACGGCGCTTTTAAGACAAAGGCATCATATACCTCTTCATAAACCCGACGACTTTTTCGTCAGGAATCTTACCGAACTCGCGGCAACCGCAAACTCGAGCGCAAACACTTTTACGATTCTTTTAGCAAGCATAGCCGCCGTTTCTCTGCTTGTAGGGGGCATAGGCATAATGAACATAATGCTTGTTTCCGTTACCGAGAGAACCAAAGAAATCGGCATAAGAATGGCGATAGGCGCGAAGAAATCCGATATTCTAAAGCAGTTTCTGATAGAATCTTCCGTATTAAGCCTTTTCGGCGGAATACTCGGCATAGGTCTCGGCTTTGGAATTTCAAGCGCAATTTCGGCTTTTTCCCCCCTTAAAACTATCGTTACTACCGAGCCGATAATAATCTCCCTCGTTTTTTCTTTGTGCGTAGGAATATTTTTCGGCTTTTATCCCGCATATAAAGCCTCGCGTATGAACCCCGTCGAAGCGCTGAGATACGAATAATATAAAAGATTTAATTTCACCGCCGATTTTGATATAATAATGTAATGTTTAAAACTCTCAGGGAAGATATTAATTCGGTTTACGAAAGGGACCCTGCGGCAAGAAACGCTCTGGAAGTTATTACATGCTACCCGGGGCTGCACGCCGTTTATATACATAAGATTTCCCGTTTTTTATGGGAACACAAGTGCAAGCTCTTTGCCAGGCTCGTTTCGCAGGCCGGCAGGTTTTTGACCGGGATTGAAATTCATCCAGGAGCAAAAATCGGAAGAAGGTTTTTTATAGACCACGGCATGGGGGTCGTGATAGGCGAAACCGCCGAAATAGGCGACGACGTTACTATTTATCACGGCGTTACCCTTGGAGGAACAAGCTGGAAAAAAGAAAAAAGGCATCCTACTATAGGTGACAGGGTTATAATAGGAACCGGAGCAAAAATACTCGGGCCTTTGACAATAGAACACGATTCTAAAATCGGCGCAAATTCCGTAGTGGTAAATGCCGTTCCTGCCCATTCAACCGTAGTCGGAATACCCGCAAAATCCGCAAAAAGGGACGAGTCTGAGGTTCACGATAACATAGACCTTGAGCATAACAGGCTATTCGACCCGGCTTTTTATGAAATTTCCCTTTTAAAATCGAAAATATCCGAGCTTGAAAATAGAATCAGGGAAATCGAATCCGGTCAAAATAAGAAATAAATTATAAAATTCAATTAAAATCAATTAAAACATGAAACTTTCTTCTAAAGGACAATACGCCGTAAGGGCGTTAATAGATTTATCCTATAATTCGGACGATAACTCCGTCCCTATAAGTTTAAAAGATATTGCGGCGAGAGAATCTATATCCTTGCACTATCTCGAACAGATATTTTTCATTTTAAAAAAAGCCGGGATAGTCAGGAGTCTAAGGGGACCGAACGGAGGCTATCTTCTCAATAAAAAGCCGTCCGAAATACTTATAGGCGACATAATATCTTCGGTAGAACCTATCGAAATTATAAGCTGTATAAGCAAATCTAAAAATAAGAAGGAATGCGGCAGAAGATCGACATGTCTTGCTTTCGATATGTGGAATTCGATATCCAATAAAATTACCGAGTTTTTAAATTCGATAACCATAGAAGACGTAATAAGCGAATATAAGCAGAAACAAAAGCATAAACTGCCGAAAAAAACAGCCGGGGCAGGCACAAAAAATTGCTGAAACTTAATTAATATAGGACATATATGCCGAGAATTTATTTAGACTATAATGCGACTACTCCTTTGGACCCTTTAGTTTTAGAGGAAGTAACGGATGCGCTGAAGAACTATCCCGGAAATCCTTCTTCTGTTTACGAAGAAGGGAGAGCCGCAAGAATTCTTATCGAGGATTCGAGAGAATATATAAAATCGTTTTTAGACGCAGGGAATTCAGGCGACATTATTTTTACTGCATCCGGTTCGGAATCCGTTAATCTTGCTATAACCGGCTCCGTCTATGCGTATATGCGCAAAAACAAAAAATCCAAACCTCACATTATTGGTTCGCGCGTTGAACACCCGGCCGTTCTTAATACCTTTAAATTTTTAGAATCGGAAGGCATCGAAACTTCATACGTAGGCGTAAACGAATTTGGCGGACTGCTGTTGGAAGACCTGCTGTCCTCCATAAAGGAAAATACCGTTTTGATATCTATAATGGGCGCCAATAATGAAACCGGTACGATATTTCCCTTAAAACAAATATTTGAAGAAGTAAAAAAAGTAAAGGAAGATGTGCTTTTTCACAGCGACTTAGTCCAGGTTATCGGAAAAAGCCATTTCAGCCTAAAAGACGTTCCCTTGGATTTATGCAGTTTTTCGGGACATAAGTTTTATGCGTTAAAAGGCTGCGGAGCTTTATACGTGAAAAAAGGGACAAACATAGACCCTATAATACACGGCGGGCATCAGGAGCGCGGACTAAGGGCGGGAACGGAAAACATAGGCGGCATAGTTTCAATGGCAAAAGGCTTAAATATTATAAAAAACGTTATGAACGAAGAATTAAACAGAATAAATAATCTCGGAAGTATTTTTTTAGACAAACTTTTTTACGGCATAGAAGGCATAAGGCTTAACGGCCATCCCGTGAACAGGCTTAAAAATACTATTAACGTATCTTTCGACGGGGTAAAATCGGAAACCCTGCTTTTCAACCTAGACCTTTACGGAATCAGCGCCTCCGCCGGTTCGGCATGCAATGCCGGAGCCGTTTCCTTATCCCATGTTTTAAAAGCTCACGGATACGATGCTAAAAGAATAGAATCGGCTATAAGATTCAGCATAGGCAGATTCACTAAAGAGGACGATATAGATTATGCGGTCAGCGCTATAAAAAAAGGCGTATTAAAATTAAGGACTAATTCCGTATAAAAAAATAAACTGCCGATAAAATATGCTTATAAAATCTAACAAAACCGTAGCCGTGGCAATGTCCGGCGGCGTGGACAGTTCGGTTAGCGCCATAATTCTTAAAAACAGGGGGTATTCCGTAATAG
>JAJYZM010000065.1 GCA_021799935.1 bacterium
TTTTAGAGTTAAACCGCAGTGAACGGTAATAAAATCCACGCCTTCTTCGCACTGCCTTTCTATAACGTCGAAAAGGTATTCCGGATCGAATTTGTCTATAAAATCTGGAGAATTAGGGTTAACGATACCTTTTTCAACCGCCGGCTGAAAGGCTTCGTAAAGAGGCACGGTGCCTACCGGAACGGACGAATTTTTTAATATATGCGATCTGAATTCTACTATATTGCCCCCGGTAGATAAATCCATAACGGCGTCGGCACCGCTTTTTATTGCCGCAAACAACTTTTCCAACTCTTCTTCAATGTAGTGATTATCGCCCGAAGAACCTATATTGGCATTAACTTTAGTTTTTAAATCTTTTCCTACGGCAAGAGGTTTTATGTCTCTTAATCTGTTTTTCGTTATAACGGTAAAACCCTTCATAACGTCTTCGCATATCTTTTCGGGAGCAACTCCTTCCGCCGAAGCGCACGCTTTCATTTCATCGGTAATAATATTTTGCCTTGCGGCAGATATCTGATTTATATATTCCATAATTTTAAAATTACCCTATTTTTTATTAAGGATATTTATCATTTTTTTTACTTCTTTGCCTATATCTTTTCTGTTTAAACTTAACAGCGCCGATTGAACGGCTATAAAGCGGCATCCGGATTCTTTAATTTCCTGTATATTAAACTCGTTTATGCCGCCAAGCGCAAAAAGCGGAATTTTTACGGCATTAACGGCTTTTTTTAAAGCATCCGCGCCGTGGAAAAAAACCTGCTTTTTAGTTTTAAAAACAGGGCTGAAAGTTATAAAATCTGCTCCGTTTTCTTCAGCAGTAACGGCATCTTCTATGGAGTGGGAAGAATAAAAAATTTTTAAGCTTTCAAATTTTTCTTTAACCGATTTAATCGGCGGAGCGTTAATATTTAGATGTACGCCGTCTGCAGAAAGAACAGCGGCGGCATCTGCCCTCTCGTTGACAAAAAACTTAACGTCGGGATATTTTTTAAATATTAAGTCTCTTATCTTCTCTCCAATTTTTATAAAATCGTATATAGAAACGTCTTTCTGCCTTAGCTGAAAAGCTTTTAAACCTGCGCCGAACGCTTCGTCGAGAGCATCGAGATACTCTTCGTCGTTATTAAAAAATTTTTTTTCTCCTATTAAGTATATATTAAAATTAAACCAAGACGCATCCGTATTCGGCATTATTTAATTATATAATTTTAAGGCTAAAATTGTCAAACGATACGGCAATTAATCTTTTTTTTTATTCGTCCATAAATCTGCCGTGTCCTTTAGACAAAATTCTTAGCATCTTAATATTATAATGGGCAAATTTTATTAACTGCCACGGTATAAACAGTCTCGTAAAAAGCGTGTATTTCGTAGGCGCTATAAAAGACCTCGAATCGGTCGTATAAGGAACGTATTCCATTAAATCGTCATCTTTTTTATTTTCCATAATAAATATAAACCTCCTATTCATATTGCATTTTTATAAATACTGCAATTTATCATTAAATACGGCTTATCTTTCCGAATATTTTCATTAATCGGGAATATACTGCCATAAAAATTTTCCTTTCATTTTCCATATAAACAAATAATGAAGCATATATTTAACCCAGTGTCCCGCAAGACCTATATCTCCGAAAGTATAATTTAAATTTCTGCCGAATTTATATTTATCGTAATTTGGAATTACCGGATACATAGTCAATAAAGCGGCGGATCCGCCGGTCATCGATTTGCCCATAGAGGTTATGCATATTGCGCCGAATTCAGCCATCGACGCGCTATAAGTCGGCTCCTCCGCTCCGTTCTTTACCATATCGATAATAGAAAGGGCAACCGTGTGGCCTATGATTCCCGATGCCATGCCCGTTCTGGGGGGGCTGGGAGCTATCAGAGTGCCGTCCGGAGCTTTAAAAGCCTTGCTTATAGGATGCGGAGGAGCAAAAGCAATTCCTGCAGCAAATATATTTTTATATAAAAGATTATTGTATTTTTTTGGCCAATCAGAATTTTTCCATTCCTCAAAAGGTTTTGCACCGGAGGTATAATCGGCATCAACTTTCATAAACCCGCTTGGAACGCACATTTGGCTTTTAATATCGTTGCCGTCCTTATCTATGTAAGAGATGGGAATGCCGGCAAAAGGAGGAATCAGCATTGCAAAATCAAAATCGAGCGATCCTTCTTTCCCTTCGATATTAACGTAATCTAAAGAGCCTTCTTTTACGTTTCTCACGTGCGCCCCGTCAACCCATTTAATGCCCTTTTCCCTGAAAGTAGATTCGGCAAAAAGCTTGCCGGATATAAAGTTTCCGTTCCTTCTCACCACTACCCCGCCTACTCCGAAATCGCCCAGCGTAGGTTCGTTGGATATCCAAGTTATGTCCGCCATATTGCGAAGTCCCCGCTTGGCAATTTCAAATTCTAAATTATGTATATATTCAAAAGCGGCGCCTTGGCAGGTTGCCGTTCCATGCCCTGTGCCGACGACAAACTTTTGCCTTTTGCCCTGCTTCATCTTTTCTACCGCTTTCAAAAAATTATCCTTTGTTTTAACGGCATGCGGCAAACTGCAGACTGAATCCGAATAGCCTTCGTCAGGTCCAAGTCCCGGCGTAGCCGCAAAATTAAGCTTAGGACCCGTAGCGTTTATCAAATAATCGTACTTTACCTGTTCGGTTTTGCCGTCGTTGTATTTTACGGACACATAACGGTCGGCATCGTCCGGATGAATCTCTTCCGCGGCTCCGTTTTTAAATTCTATGCCGAACTTTTCATATACCGGCGTAAGATCGAACTGAGTTTTTTCGGGCTTCATAGAACCCACGCCTACCCATATCCATGATGGAATATAATAAAAATGCTTCCTCGGCGATATTACTACGACTTCATGTTTGCGCCCAAGCGCTTTTTTTAAATTTAATGCCGCCGTGTTACCGGCAAATCCGGAACCTAAGACTACTATGCGAGCCATCTATATTTATCCCCCCGTTTCTTCATTTTTTATTTATTTAACTAATTTCTTTTATTTTATAATTATTTTAATATAATAACCGTCCGGCTTAAAATTACAAAAAATAACGTTTTAATAAAATTTAAAAAATATTAGATTATTTTATATATATGTTTTATAATATTTATGATAACAAAAATATAAAAATATTTCTATATAATTATAAATATATATTTGTATTATCATATATTCATATATAACATATTTTTATTATCGTATTGCATGCTGCCGGTTTATTTAATAAATAAAGTATAAATTTAATA
The DNA here is from genome assembly GCA_021799935.1 of bacterium. Next base: position 3,283 of record JAJYZM010000065.1, read on the forward strand.
AAATCAAAATATTGATTAATATCGATTAATACTATGGAAACCCTTGATAAAATAAAGCTTATTTATTCTTTTGACGAAAGCGACGCTTTAAATTTAACGCAAATAAAAGAGATGATGAATTCAAACGCAAACGAATTCATTTCCGGCGTATATTCATTTATATCCAACTTCGACGATTTCAGCAAATTTCTTCCTAACGACGAAATAAGAACGAGGCACAGGGAAAAGTTAAAAATCTGGTTTCTCAGTCTTTTTTCAGGAAAATACGACAACGAATATTTAAGGCAGTTAAAAAGAATAGGAGAGGTTCATTCGGAGATAAAACTGCCTTCGCATTACGTCAGCGCCACGATGAACTTTATAAGAAATTTTATTCATAAAGTTATTATTAAAAACATTCAGTCTTCCGAAAAAAGAAATGAAATAATCGAATCGGCAAATAAAATAATAGATATTAATCTCGATATAATAATAAGTTCTTACATTAACGAAGGAAAATTTTACATAGCGGCTACAAAATTTGAAACTAAAATAATAAAATTCAGCTCGAAATTCTCTTATATGCTTGACCTTGCTCTTGTAATATCTCTAATAATTGCAACTATTATGGTTTTTCTGATGTTCTTATTTGAAATTTACAGATTCGCCTTCGGCGGCGGAGCTTTTGAATCCACCGTAGTCGATATTCTCGGCGCTATGTTAATTGTTTGGGCGATAAGGGAACTGCTTGAAGAAGAAGTTAAAAAGCTGAAAGGGCATAAATTTGCGTTAAGCGCCTTTATAGGTCTTGCTATGGCTGCGCTTTTAAGGAAAATATTAATCTTTTCTCTGGCTCCCGGAAAATCTAAAGAAGTCGCAATATTAGGATTTCTCGTACTGGTGCTCGGAATAGTTTACTGGCTGATGAATAAAAGCACAAAGGCGTGACTTCGCAAGGCGTAAAAGCATAAACTAAAAAGACTATGTAAATTATACCGGATTATGGCGTATTACACTGGCAAAATAATATGCATCGAAACGGCGCCGAAAAATTGTATTGCCTGCACTGTCTATTAATGATAAAATAAATCACGCAATAAACTTTTTACAAAAAAACGGGATGTGGCGCAGCTGGTAGCGCACCTGCTTTGGGAGCAGGGGGTCGCACGTTCGAATCGTGTCATCCCGACCACGTATTCAATCAAAAACAGACAGGGCATTGAAGGTTATACGGAATATGCGGTTACGCCGTGCTCTAATTTATCCTGAATTTTTTCTAATATCTGCAATAATACTTCGGATTCGTTTGTTTCGCTGACGTTCATATTAATATCGTATCTCTTTTTATTTTTTTATAGTTAATTTCATAATCCAAGGGTTTTTGCTATATTGTCAAAGTCGCTTTTTTTCGCTTCTATAAAAGACGTATAGCCTTGGTCGATAGATTTAAGCACCTTTAAATCGGCAATATTCATCAAAATATTTTTTATTTTCGTTTCGCTTTCTTTATCTACGTCTGCGTTTATGCATATCGGAAATTGAGGTATGGGGTCGGAAGATGCTATGACTTTTACCGTACTTTTATTTTCTTCCGCGGCGGAATCCATTACGCATCCGGCATCGAATTCTCCTTCCGCGACAGCCTTTAAGACGACGTCGTGTCCGCCGAGATAATCGTAAAAAGCAAGGTCTTCCAATTTTATGCCTGCCGATTTAATCATCGCTTTCGGCACTAAAGTAGAACCCGTGGACATTTTTGCGCCGAATGCGACTTTCTTGCCTTTTAAATCGTTTATAGTATTTATCGGAGAATTTTTTGCGGCTATTATTACGCTCTTATATGTGGGCGAACCGTTTTTTACCGCAAAAACTAAAGGTTTAACTCCGTATTTTTTGCCGGCGCTTAAATATGTCGAAGGGGTCATATAGCCTATCATTGCAACGCCCCTGCCTATATCTTCAACCGAATCTTCATAGCTTGAGGCTACCAACGAACCAAGTTTTATCCCTAAAGAATCGCTTAAATATTTTGTCAGAGGTTCAAATTTCGTTTTCATTACCGATGCCGCTTCTAAAGGAGCTATGCCGAATAAATATAATCTAATGTTATTCAACTCTTTTTGAAGTTCGTATGCCGAATTAGAAAGCGACGTACTTATTTTGGTTGATTTTTTTGCCGTTTTTACGGTTTCTCCGGAAACTTTCTGCACCACAAGTAAATTTTTCTCTACGTCTTCGACCGCTATTTGGAGCTGTTCCGCCGATGAAGATATCATATCTATATTGCTTTTTTCTTCCTTTACTGCATTCATTATATTTCTAAATATTTCTTCTGCCGTTTTAGTTTTTTCAGTTATAGCTTTTACTTCTTCGACGGAATTTTTTATAGCTTCCGCAGTCCTTGACGTTTCTTCCATAAGTCCTTCTATTATCTGCCTTGTGTCGGAAGTTGATTTGCTGGTTCTTTCGGCAAGTTTTTTAACTTCATCGGCAACTACAGCAAAACCTCTTCCCTGCTCTCCGGCTCTTGCCGCTTCGATCGCCGCGTTTAAAGACAACAGGTTTGTCTGGTCGGCTATATCGCTGATAAGCGAAATAACGTCGCCTATTTCTTTAGATCTTTCGTCTAAAGTCTGCATAGTAGTCTGAAGATTTTCTATGGAATCGGAAACTTTTTTAATATCGGATATTATCTCTTCAATCATTAAGTTTCCTTCTCCGGCTTTTTTAAAAGAATCGCTGGAAGAATTTTGGGCAAACTTAGCGCCTTTGGTCATTTCTTTATGAGACATGATAATTTCGTCTATTGCGCTTGAAATAG
>JAJYZM010000066.1 GCA_021799935.1 bacterium
AAGCGGCAAAAAACCTTAAAGTCATAGGAAGGGCGGGCAGCGGATTAGACAACGTCGATAAAGCGGCCGCAACCGCCGCCGGCATAGTAGTTATGAATACGCCCGGAGGAAATACGGTAACTACGGCAGAACTGACATTTGCGATGCTTCTTGCCATGTCGAGGCATATACCGCAGTCTTTCCTTTCGATTAAAGAAGGCAAGTGGGAAAAGAGCAAATTTCAAGGTACGGAAGTTTACGGAAAAACTCTCGGAATAATAGGAATGGGCAATATAGGGCAGGTCCTTTATAACAGGGCAAAGTGTTTTGGAATGAATCCGATAGGATACGACCCGCTTTTGTCAAAAGAAAAAGCCAAAGAACTAGAAATAAATCTTGTCGGTTTAGACGAAATATATGCAAAATCGGATTATATAAGCGTTCATACTCCTTTGGTAAAAGAAACTAAAGGAATGATAAATAAAGAAACCATATCTAAAATGAAAGACGGGGTGAAACTCCTTAATATAGCAAGAGGAGGCATAATCAACGAGGCCGATTTATATGAAGCCCTTAAATCCGGCAAGGTTTCCGCATGCGCGTTGGACGTATTCGAAATAGAGCCGCCCGTCAATAATCCTCTTTTAACTTTAGATAATCTTATCGCTACTCCGCATCTTGGGGCATCTACCGAAGAAGCCCAAACTAACGTGGCAGTGGCTATATGCCATCAAATCGCCGATTATCTTATAAACGGCACGATAAAAAATGCCGTCAACGTTCCTTCGGTGACGAAAGAAGAGGTAGAAATTATAGGACCTTATTTGAATTTAGGAGAAAAAATAGGCAGGCTGTTGGGAAACATTATAACCGGCGGAATTACAAATATCAAAATAGACTATAACGGCGCCGTTTCCGCGCATAATACCGGAGCCATAACTCCTAATGCGGTGAAAGGGATTCTTTACCCGCTGTTGGGAGAGGATATAAATTACGTAAATGCAAACGAAGTCGCAAAAAAAAGAGGCATATCGGTTATCGAATCGAAATCGGACCAGGCATTCGACTACACAAGTTCGATATCTATTACCGCAACCACGGATGTTAAGACTTTCAGCATATCCGGCGCTATATTCGGCAAAAAAAATCCATGGATAGTAAAAATAGACGATTATTCTATAGAGGCTATTCCCGAAGGGCATATATTGGTCATATTCAATCTTGACAGACCGGGCGTTATAGCTTCGATAGGAAAGGTCCTCGGCAGAAATAAAATCAATATTGCAAGAATGCATCTCGGAAGGCATCTGGATAAGGCTATCTCGATATTGCAATTAGATTCTGCGGTCGATAATGCCGTAATTAATGAATTAAAAGCCGAACCAAACATAACCGAAGCTAAATATTTAGAATTATAGTGAATAGAAAAAATCCGATAATTCCTTCCCAGCCGCCCCAGGGAACAAGGGATTTTCTTCCGGGAGAAACGGAATTAATAGACGGAACCGCTAATATATTACTGGAAGAGTTTTCAAAATGGGGATACAGCAAGGTTATAACTCCAAGCATAGATTTTTTAGACGTGTTTTTGATGAGTTCGGAATCTGCCGAACTGTTTAAGGTTGCAGATACAAGCACCGGTGAAATGCTGTCTTTCAGGAGCGATTTCACGCCCCAGATAGGCAGGCTCAGTTCCGCTTTAAAAAATTCTATCGTCCTGCCGTATAAGTTTTCTTACAGCGGTCCCGTTCTGAGAAATTTCGACCCGGTTCTCGGCAAGCCTAGGGAAATATGGCAGGTTGGCGCTGAATTAGTCGGGCCTGAAAGTCCCGAGAGCGATGCCGAACTTATAATTATGGGCATCGAATCGCTTAAACGCCTTAATATAAAAGATTTTAGCGTAGATATAGGGAACGTCGAATTTTTTAGGGGGATAGTTTCGGACATAGAAACGCCGTACAAAAAAAAAATAGAAGAATTTATATTAAGGAAAGATTCTTCCGGTTTGCATGATTTCCTAGAAAGCATATCTTTGCCTTCCGGCAAAAAAGAAGCGATAAGCGAGCTCCCTTTTATATTCGGGGAAAAATCGGTTATTAAAAAAGCATGGAAAATGGCATGCAACGAAGCATCGAAAAATGCTTTAGAGAATTTAGAACGGGTTGTTTCTTATATAAAATCGTATAAGCTTGAAAAATATATTACTATAGACTTAGGCGAGATACGGGGACTCAATTATTATACGGGAACGATTTTTGAATGTTTTGCGCCCAATGTAGGTTATGAAATTTTCGGAGGAGGCAGATATAATAATTTAATAGGCAGGTTCGGGGAGAATTGCGCAGGAGCCGGATTTGCGGTAAATTTAGATATTTTATGCAAATATGCCGATTTTACGGCTAGCGGTTATAAAGAGAAAGATTACCTTGTTTTCAATAAGTCCATGGATAAGAAATCGGAAGCAGGACTTATCGTTTTTTTACGAAAAAAAGGCTTTACCGCCGAATCTAATTTTATGGATTACGGATATTCGGATGCATTAAAATATATGAACGAAAATAATATTAAAAATATTATATATATGAACGAAAATAAAATCTTGTTAAAAAATATTTATACCGGTAAAGAAAAAAAATTTAAAACCGTTTCTGTCCTTAAAAAATACTTAGAAAATAATTAATCTAAATTTAAATTAAAAATCCATATCGTTTATGAGAAAAAAAAATATTATTGTAGTGGGTCTTCAATGGGGAGACGAAGGAAAGGGAAAAATAGTAGATTTATTGGCGAAAGATGCCGATATAGTAGCGCGCTACCAGGGGGGTAATAATGCAGGGCATACAGTAGTAAGCGGAGATTTAAGCCTTGTTTTTAGGCTTGTCCCTTCAGGAATATTAAACGAAGAAAAAATTTGCATCTTAGGCAACGGGGTCGTTATAGACCCTGTGGTGCTTCTGCAAGAGCTTGAAGATTTAAAGTCCATAGGAATAAACATCAAAGACAGGTTTTTTATTTCATATAAATCGCATATTATAATGCCTTATCATAAGAGGTTAGATATAGCGAGGGAAAGATTGAGGGGCGCAGGCATGATAGGGACTACCGGCAGAGGAATAGGCCCCGCATATGAAGACAAGGTTGCAAGGCTGGGTATTCGGGCAGTAGATTTGCTCAACAGGGATATTCTATATAAAAAGATTGTTTTAAGCCTTAAAGAAAAGAATTATCTATTTAAAAACGTTCTCGGAGAGGATATATTCAATCCCGACGATTTGATAGAGGAATATTTAAATTACGGCGATAAAATCCAGGAATTCTTAATAGATTCTTCGATATTTATCAACGAGAGGCTGGATAAAGGTTACAACGTTATGCTTGAAGGGGCGCAGGGAACATTTTTAGACGTCGATCACGGCACATATCCGTATGTCACTTCGTCTAACACCGTAGGAGGTTCCGCTCTTTCGGGCATCGGTCTCGGCCCTACGAAAATAGACGAGGTAATCGGCATCACGAAGGCTTATACGACGAGAGTGGGAGAAGGTTATTTCCCGACGGAACTTAAAGGCGAGGAAGGCAGGATAATAAGAGATAAGGGAGAGGAGTTCGGATCCGTTACGGGAAGGCCGAGAAGATGCGGCTGGTTTGACGTGAACTTAATTAAAGAAGCCGGACGTTTAAACGGCGTTACGGGAATGGTTGTGACAAAACTCGATGTTTTATCCGGATTAGGGAAAATAAATATATGCACAGGTTATATGTTGAACGGTTCTATTATAAACCATCTGCCTTTTTCTTCCGCGGATTACGATAAGGCAATCCCCGTTTATGAAGAAATGGAAGGGTGGAGCGGCGATATATCCCGTATAAAATCGTTTAAAGACCTGCCCGTAAATTCCCAGAAATATATTCTTAGGATAGAAGACCTTACCGGTTTGCGTATAAACATGCTGTCTGTCGGCAAAGAAAGGATGCAGACTATAAATTTAAAAAATATTTTTTAGGAAGGTTGCTTGAGTTGCGGACAATTTTTTAATACGGCTTTGTCGCAAGATTTTTCCCCGGATGTTCGATATATGGCTTATCAGTCATATTTAACCGCCCCACACCTTTTACATCAGATAGACAATTTAGGTTACTCTTTTTACGGCAAGACCGTCGCGGATATTGGAACGGGCGTAGGAATATTGCCGTATTTATTAAAAGAAAGGAATCTTTCGAAGATTATAGGCATAGATTTAGACAAAGATTTTTTAAAAGCCGCGCGTTATTTAAACAACAACGAAAACACCGCATATATAAATGCCGACGGCCGGAATATACCAGTTAAAGATTCCGTTTTCGATTCAATTTTCGTAAGATACGTTTTTCAACATACCGGTATGTCGGATATCTTTCTTTCCGAGATTAAAAGAACGATTAAAGACGGCGGACTATTAATTATAGCCGATATCGAAGACGATATGAATATATTTTATCCGGATCTTCCCGAAAGTTCCAAAAAATTATTTCGAATTTATTCCGAATATCAAAAATTAAAGGGGGGAGACAGATTAATTTCGAAAAAATTGCCCGCTTTTCTGCTATCGCACGGTTTTAAGGATATAAAGATAAGACCGTATACGCTTGTATTTTTTAAGGGCAGCGAGGGAAGTTCCAGCCCCGAGGCTTTAAAAAACGCTTTTTTATTAGTTCAAAATGAATTGGAGCTTGTAAAAAACGATATTTTAAGCAGAAAATTAATCGCTTCCATAGAATTTCATAAAGGTTTAAACGATTATTTTAAATTTTTAAATTTAAAAGACGATTTACTTATTTCCAAGACCGAATTTTTAATTACTTGTAAAAAATAATCTTATGAAAACGGAATTCCGAGCTTTTATCGCCATAAACAACAGGGAAATCTTGAAATTTATAAGGCAGAAATCGAGGCTTATTACCGACCTTTCAAGGCCTGTAATATGGCTTTTATTCGTCGGCTACGGCATTTCTACCATGGTTAAAATTAAAAGCGGTTCTTATATGCAGTTTATCTTCCCCGGCATACTTGTAATGACAGTTCTTTTCAGGTCTATTTTTTCCTCGATATCAATAATTTGGGACAGGGAATTCGGCGTTTTGAAAGAAATACTCGTTTCCCCGGTTTCAAGAAAGACCTTCGTACTTGCTAAAATCACGTCGGGCGGCATAGTCAGCACCGCTCAGGCTGTTATAATGCTTGCATTCGCACCGTTTATCGGCATCAAACTGAGCTTAACCGTATTAGCATTGGCCGTCGTATCCCTTTTTTTAATTTCATCGGCAATAACGGCATTCGGCATAGTTATAGCCTCAAAAATGACTTCTTTCGAGGGATTCAATTCGATTATAAATCTGATAGTGCAGCCGATGTTTTTTGTGAGCGGAGCTCTTTATCCCATAAAAAGGTTCCCGGGTTTTTTAAAAATACTTGCATATATTAATCCGGTTACTTATTCGGTAGATTTACTGAAGTATATCTTTTTTTACAATAAAAAGATAAATTTATTCATACCTGAAACTCCCGTAGTATGGGATTTTATTTTTATTTTATTATTTTTGGTTTTAATGATTTTTCTTTCCAACTATTTTTTCGAAAGAGAAGATAATTAATATTATGAAAATAAGTTTTTTAAATATATTTAAAAAATCTATAAGGAAAATAAAAGTAAAGAAGCCTTTAGAAAAAAAAGGTTTTGTGATATTTCAGATAGACGGTCTTTCCTACGAGGCTTTAAGGAAGGCATTGTCGCTTAATTTAATGCCGCACCTGAAGAAAATTATAAAGTCCGATAAATATATTCTTAGCAGATATTTTACGGGAGTTCCTAGCGACACCCCTTTTTTTCAAGCAGGACTTCTATACGGAAATAACGATAATATCCCAGGATTCAGATGGATAGAAAGAGAAACGGGCGAAGAAATTATATTCAAAAAGCCTGAAAGCGCAGGCCGGATCGAGGAACTCCTTGCAAAAAAAAGCCGCGGACTTTTAACCGGCGGTTCAAGTTATGTAAATTTATTTTCCGGCGGGGCGTCACGCTCCACATTTACGCTTTCTACTTTTTC